>CANJJY010000202.1 GCA_947474445.1 Oligoflexaceae bacterium | reverse complement strand
TCTATCTTCAACTTATAGCGGCTGTATTCCTGATCGAAAACAACCTGCCCTTGCGCCAAGACTCGACCACCCACATAAGCATCTTCGATGTTTTTAAGCATATTCTGCAAGAGTTCTTGAGCTCTTTCTTCTGTACTCATCGCACTTGCATCGATTTCAGGGTGGAGAACCAGATACTCGATCAGTTCTTTGACCCGACGTCGACTGGCCATTTCCATAAGCTCGGTATAACGCGAAAATTTTGCCAATAAGCCTTTAATCGTAACTTTATCGATAGATCGATTTTGGGCATCCCTGACTTCAACGTGACTCATGCCGACGTCACTGAGGAAATCGAGTAATTCACGATTGTCTTTGAGGTACCGCTCGGTCTTGCCCTTCTTATATTTATAAAGTGGCGGCTGAGCGATGTAGAGGTAGCCCCGCTCGATAACTTCTGGCATCTGCCGAAAAAAGAAGGTCAAAAGCAAAGTACGGATGTGGGCTCCATCGACGTCAGCGTCGGTCATAATCACAATTTTGTGATAACGAATCTTCGTAACATCGAAATCTTCTTTGCCAATACCTGTTCCGATCGCCTTGATCAGAAGCTTAATTTCCTGCGAAGAAAGCATTTTATCGTAACGCGCTTTCTCAACGTTTAAAATCTTACCTCGCAAAGGTAATACGGCCTGAACCTTCCGATCGCGGGCCTGCTTAGCCGATCCTCCTGCAGAATCACCTTCGACCAGGAAAAGCTCGCATTCCGCTGGATCTTTTGATTGGCAGTCGGCCATTTTCCCTGGCAAACCAGCAAAATCCAGAGCTCCTTTTCGCCGGGTCAATTCTCGAGCTTTTTTTGCAGCGATTCGTGCGCGCGCTGCATCGATGATTTTTTGAACCACACGCCGAACAACGCTAGGATTTTCTGTAAAATAGTCGGTGAGTCGCTCGGCAACCACCGTTTCAACCCAGGTCCTGACTTCCGTATTACCCAGCTTTGTCTTTGTCTGCCCTTGAAATTCAGGGTTTTTCACGCGAACTGAACAAATACCAACCAGCCCTTCCCGGATATCTTCACCGGTGATGGCCTCTTTGAAGGTTTTCAGCATCCCGGTCGATTCAGCGAATGAATTGACGACGCGTGTTAAAGCAGCTTTTAATCCGGTCAGATGAGTACCACCTTCGACCGTATTAATATTATTAACAAACGAGAACAGGCTTTCACTGTAAGCATCCGTCCACTGGAGGACGACATCAACCTGCCCAATCAAAGCCCCGTTTTCGCCAACTTGTTGTCCGAAAATAGCCAGCGGCTGGTCGTGCAGAGGGTTTTTGCCTTTAGCAAGGAATTCACAGTAAGAGACCAGTCCACCTTCAAAGCAATAATCGACTTGCTGATCGCTTCTTTCATCCGCCAGAACTATTCTCAATCCTCGGTTGAGAAAGGCTAATTCCTTCAAACGGCGGCTAAGAGGCTCAAATACGAAATTAGTGTCTAGAAATATTTCAGGATCTGGCTTGAAACGAGTGAAGGTTCCATGCTCATCTGTCGTTCCCACCACCTCGAGCGGCCCATCCGGCTTGCCGCGTTGGTAGGATTGCTTGTGCACCTTACTGTCTCGTCTCACCTCGACCCAGCACCATTCCGATAAGGCATTGACGACCGAAGCGCCGACTCCGTGCAAGCCACCGGAAAACGCGAATGCTTTGTCATCGAACTTTCCCCCCGCATGAAGGACAGTCATGACAACTTCAACGGCTGATCTTCCTTCTTTCGGATGAATAGCGACGGGTATGCCGCGGCCGTTGTCTTTTACCGAAGCCGAACCGTCGAGATGCAGAGTCACTTCGATTTTACTGCAGTGGCCTCCCATCGCTTCATCGATCGAATTATCGACGATTTCATAGACGAGATGGTGCAATCCGTCGATCGAAGTGGATCCGATATACATGCCTGGCCGTTTACGAACGGCATCCAATCCTTCGAGCACTTGAATGTTGTCGGCCGTATATTCGTTCTCGCGTTCCTGAGCCTGCGTGCGGCTTAGATCACCCGAAATTTCCTGGGGAGAGATCTCGCTCATATGCATCCTTTAGCTTTCTTTGATGGGGACTAAAACGTGCATCGAATGGCAGCTGGTGGGTTCGGAATGCGGAACCAGAACGACAGGGTCTTCATCCGATCCAAAATTGATCGTCACTTCCTCACTGGACATCGTTGAAAATACGTCGGTGAGGAATTTGCCATTGATAGCCAGCTCACGATCTCCTTGACAGTAGTCGGTCAAAGAGATGCTTTCCTGTCCTTCTGAGCTTCCTAGCGTCCTCGACCTAAGGGTAAGCGAGTAATCTGAAAAGCACAACTGCAAAGCTCGCGTCTTGTCGGAGGCAAGCAACACGCGTTTGGCGACATTCTGAAGATACGGCCTTTGGACCTTTACAGCACTCAAATTCTGCTTGGGCAGGACCCCATAATAATTCGGGTAGCGAACTGCCGATAAGCGAACAAAGAGCTGATATCCAGGCACGCGCGCTTCCATCGTCGATTGATCCGCGGACACCGTCAGTGAGATTTCACTAAAACCTTCGTTACACATGCGATGAAGTTCTTGCAGAGCACGCTTTGAAAGGCATACGCCGTTCTTGAGGAATTCGGACGGCATTTCCAGTTCGACCTCAGCATACGACAGACGGTAACCATCCGTGCCAACAAGACGTAAACTGTGTTCCTTTGGCCTATGCAGAAACCCGACAGAGCCATAATTTCTAGGTGAATCAGGAACGACGCAGAACTGAACCTGCTCGATCACGTAGGCCAGCTTATCGCTGGGAAGAACGGCCTCGAAAGTGGTTTCCAGCAAAGGTGCTGCTTGCCAGCTCCGATCGTCGACGCGAGGCAATTTCATGGTAAATTCGCGCTTCTCTCCCGCGATCACTATCAGCTGACTATCTTCCGCTCTTAGCTCGACACTGCCATCGGGTAATTCGCGAACGACATCGGAGAAAAGCTTAGCGGGAACGAAGACGGTGCCTTCGTTAATAACTTCGCAGTCCATGCTGCTGTAGATCGCCAGGATACGATCTGACGTTGCGACGTGAAGTTGGTTGCCTTCCGCCCGAAAGCCAATATGAGCGAGATTCCTTTCGGAGATGGCTCCTTGCGCACGAGATGTCGCTGTGCTGAGTTGGCTTTTCTCGATTTTCACTCTCACGCTTCGCTCCTGAGGCAACTACTTCTCTTTTCTTAGAGATATTTATATTCCCTAATAACAGTAGTAGTAGTACGAGGCCCTTAACTGGGGATAACTCGCTTAGCCATTGAAATTAATGGTTTTATCGAATTTTCTGCCTGTGCAAAACCTGTGGATAGGCTGGGGATTAAATTGTGGATAACTTTTGCGCCTCTTTTATCCACAGCTTTATCCACAGGTTTTCCACAGCTTATCCACAGGCGCATAATGACCTTTGTTAAGAAATCTGGTCCAGTTTTCGTTCGATAGCTTCTAACTGGGACCGTAACTCTAAATCCTTCTTTCGATCTTTTTCGATTTTTTTGACGGCGTGCATCACAGTCGTATGATCTTTGCCGCCAAAATAAGTTCCTATCTCTGGGAACGATGATTGTGTGCGGACGCGGCAGAGAAACATCGCAATCTGCCTTGGCACAGACAGAGCGCGTTGTCGCTTCTTCGATTTCAAATCAGAGACCTTCAATTTGAAATGCTCAGCTACAATCTTTTGTATGGCTTCAATTGAAAGACTACTCTCATTTTTATCAACCAGAATGTCCTGCAGGATTTCAGCTGCCAGCTGGGTGTTGATGGGGCGCCCCTGTAAGGCAGCGAAGGCGATTACACGCCTTAAAGCGCCTTCGAGGACCCGAATATTACCTTTTGCATGAGTTGCAATATAAGAAGCCACATCAGGATGCAGGATGACGCCTTGCTTCTCAGCCTTATTCATCAAGATCGCAACGCGATGTTCGATATCAGGTGCTTGTATGTCGGCAATGAGTCCCCATTGAAAACGGTTGCGCAGGCGGTCTTCTATGTCAGGGATATCCTGAGGGAAAATATCTGACGTGACGACAATCTGTTTTTTGGCTTCGTAAAGGGCATTAAAGGTATGGAAGAATTCCTCTTGGGTTCGTTCTTTACCTGAAATGAACTGAATATCGTCGACGAGCAATACATCGCAATTGCGGTACTTTCTCCGAAAATCCCACATTTTATTAAAACGAAGACAATAGATCATTTCATTCATGAATCGTTCGCTCGTGATGTATGTAATCACGGCATTATGCTTGCTTTTGAGAACCTTGTTTCCGACCGCATGTAAAAGGTGGGTTTTACCGAGACCCGTGCCCCCATAGAGAAATAAGGGATTGTAAGTCTGACCTGGGGCATCTGCGACGGCCAGACAAGACGCATGTGCAAACTGGTTGCTCGGACCATTGACGAAGGTTTCAAATGTGTATTCGAGATTGAGCTGAGATTGCAGCGTCAAGGCTCGTGCAACTGTATTTGATCCTTCCTTATACTCTTCTGCATAATCCGCATCCGAGCCAACAAAAACCGGCGGGGGAGGGGCGATGTCCGCTAAAGAGTCGAAATCCAGATGTTCTAATGTTTCGGAATCTGTCGTCTCCGCACCTTCGATCTCAAACCGAAACAAGAAGGGTAAGCCGAGGGTAGCTTTACAAAAATCCAATTGATCCATAAAGCTGCCCAGAACTTTTTGATAGGCGGCCATATCCGGGAACGTAATGACAATCTCTGATTCGGATACTGCTTTGGACTTTAAGGGGTCGATCCAGCGCGCAAAATCGTCGGCAGATAGCATCTGTCGCAAAGTTTCTTTTATACGAACCCAACTGTCTGAACTCGCGGCCTCGAGGCTGGGCGCACGAGCCTTCATTTCGTTTCCGTGAGATGGGAAAATATTTTGCATGAGTTGGGAGTCCTGGCCTTCTGTTGCTACGGATCGGATTTTCCGAAGGACGTAATGACTGACGGAATGTGAAAAAGTATCACAGGGGTGAAGGCCTTATCAAGTTGAAAGACCTGCTTCTTTTCTTTAAAAATTACAGACACTTAAAATATGCATGAGGCTGTGGATAAAATTGCAAAAAGCCCGCACCGCGAGGCGACGTAGAACTTTCGCATAGCTTGTCGTCAAGGACACTGCGAGAGTGATGTGGCAGGGTGCAGGCCTTCGCATCGGAAGGAATATAACATGAAAGCATATCGCAATTTCGGCTTGGTCTTGTCGGCAAACTTTGAGACGATTTGCTACATCGGCCTAGCGTGGTACCTAGGAAGCTATTTGAACGAACACTACCCGAGGGACTTTGACTGGTCAAAATATACATATGTTTTCGGCTTGCTTCTCATCATTCGGTCCTGGTATGTCGTATTCCGCGTTCTCATCCAGTCGCAAAAAAATCAAGACGTCGACAAGGAAGCTCCCCTCAATGAAACCAAACGTTGATCGCCACGGTACGGTAGGCCTGGGGTTGGGACTCTTTGTCACTCTAGCTCTTCTAGCTCCATACAGCGACCGTCGAGAGCTGGCCACTTGTGCGGCTGGATATGTACTATTTGCTCTCAACTACCTCTCGATAGCCAAGCTTTATCGAAGCCTGCTCCTTGCAGCGGTCGCGCCAAGCGTTAAGCAAAAACGCCTCCGTCTTATTATTACCCTCGGCAGCGCTTTAAAGTTGGCCGGGCTCGTAGGTGCCCTTTACGTAATGCTCGTTCGTTATGCACTCCCAGGTCTCTATCTCGCTGGTGGTTCGCTGATTTCTTTGTTAGTTCTCACTTGGATACTTGTCATGCGTTATCTTCGCACTCTCAATCTTCAACAGGGGCAGTGAGAAGGTAGTTTCTTGTATTTTGGGCTGTTCATTGGTTGAGAAATCATATAGTAAAGACATCCCAATTCTCATTTCGTCGGGTAGAAAGGATTGTCTCCCTTATGGATAAGAAGACATTGAAAATCCTCGTCCCTCTTACCTTGCTTCTCTGGAGCTCACTTAGCTTTGCGGCAGGGACTGGGGCGCCGATTATCAGCTACTATGAGTTAATTCTTCATGGCTTTGGGTATGACCATCACCATATAGAAGAACTGAAACCCGTGCTCGGCGCGGTGCTGACCTTTATTTTGACTTTGATCATAGGCATCGCCTATCGTTCAGGGGTGAAGAAGGCTGGAAAAGATGTGGCTCCAGTGGGACGTATGAGCCTGCGTGGAGTCGTTGAAATGGTCCTTGAGTTCGTCTATGACACGGCAACGAGTGTTATCGGAAGTGAACGCGTTAAACCGTTTCTCACCCCACTTTTTTCGATCTTTCTCTTTATTTTCGTCAGCAATCTTTCGGGACTTGTGCCAGGATTTACGCCTGCGACGGAGAGTATTAACACGAATCTGGTTCTCGGCCTGTTCATCTTTCTCGTGTTCAACACAGCGGGCATTCGTGAACATGGAGTGTTTGGCTACCTGCGAACCTTTGCCGGTCCCCTGCTGGTGATGATGCCAATCATCTTCGTCATCGAATCGGTCGGTATGCTGGCAAGACCTCTATCATTGGCTTTGCGTCTTTACGGCAATATATTTGGTGATCACCTTGTTCTTTCGGTCTTCACCGATCTCACGAAGCTTGTTTTGCCATCGTTTCTGTTGTTTTTTGGCCTCCTAGTAGCCTGTCTGCAAAGCTTCGTGTTCACACTGCTGAGCAGCATCTATATTTTCATGGCGATATCGCATGATCATTAACATCCTTTCTTTTTTGTGAGCGGGGTAACCTATGAAGCGTAAGTTTGGGAATTTTTTGGCAGTTCTTGGTGGGCTCATCGTCAGCTCCTTGGCGCTTGCTCAGGACGGCGGAGCAGCTGCTTCTGGTAACTCTGGCTTGATAGCTGTAGGTTCTGCCCTCGCTATCGGTCTGGCAGCCCTGGGCGGCACACTAGGTCAAGGTCGGGCTGCTGACGCAGCACTTTCAGGGATTGCACGCAATCCGACTTCGGCAGACAAGGTGTTTACGCCGATGATTATCGCCCTTGCTCTGATCGAGTTCCAGGCGATCATGGGTTTCATCGTGGCCTTTCTACTGTACGGCAAATTGTGAGATAAAGTGGCGCACTAGCGCCACTTTTTTTTGAGTGTTTCACGTGGAACACTCGACCCTCCTCCTCTCGTAAACCTTGCTATTCCATCCTCTGCTCCTTCTTCTTTCATGAAACCGAGATCTATCAAACCTTTGCTACATTGTTCCTCAATCGTTCACTTATTCCTTTTGCAAAAATAGGAATGTGGCTCGACATCTTCTTGTTTTCTGCCAAACTAGCCAAAAATTGTTGGCTCTAGCTGTTTTTTCGAGCGTAGAAGCTCTTTTCTTTACTCAAAGTATTGCCTCACAGCATTTTTTGGCATTTTGAAAAGATGAATGAGCTGACTTCATGCAATTTACAAAACAGCGCTTCCCAAAAGGATAAACTCCTGCTGTTTTTAGTGCTGATGTGACTAAAATCAGTTAGTTTCCAAAGACATGGAGCTAAAGATTTTTCTTTTAAGCACAAAAAAAGCACCATTCATGAGAATAATGGAACTTTTTCTTTGTCAGTTATGAGAAATCAGATCTTTTGAGTTTTCTTCAGCGTTTTCAGGCTCAAAAATTCAAGAAAATCGATGAGCAAAACCGTAGCGGCGACACAGAGATTCAACTTTTTCAACCATAAAATCCTCCCAAATGAACCACTGATAAAAACCCCATTTGTTCGCATCTCGAAGATCCTCAATTTCTTCCAAACTATTTTCTTGTCTGCTGAATTCCTATCCCCTCTTTCTCTGCTGAATATTCATGGGCCCGTCTGAACCAAGAAAAATCTTGGCAGGTACTTGTAGACTGCTCTCGCGAAGGCCTCGAGAGGATTTAAAAGGCGATCTGTTAAAACAAGAATCTGCTTTCCCCAGCTAAATCTAGAGGGGTGGTGTTCCACGTGAAACGGAGGGGTGATGTTCCACGTGAAACGGAGGGGTGATGTTCCACGTGAAACGGAGGGGTGATGTTCCACGTGAAACGAAGGGGTGATGTTCCACGT
>CANJJY010000201.1 GCA_947474445.1 Oligoflexaceae bacterium | reverse complement strand
TGCATGTTTTGGTCGTAGAATTCATACTTATTGCGCGTTTCAAAGCCAATCCATTCGGCGATCTCGTGGCGTTGCTTGACGTAGACATGAGCTTGAGTCTGAAGGGAGGGAAGCATGGATATCCTCGAGGTTGAAAACGCGCTGCATTCTATTCCGCGTAAGTCTCATGAAACTTGCCGTAATCCATGAGCGTTCGACCATCCGGAAGTTCACTCAGAACATCGACAAAGCGGTGCCCCATACGCAGGTCGTCCGGATAGTAGATGTGCCGCGCGTAGACGGTTTGACCAAAGGTACCGTCATGCCCCATCACGGTTACGGTAAATCCAAGAAAATGCGGACTCGCCTGTTCGGCGCTGAGGAGCTCCGCCAGGGGACTTTCGCTGTCGATCTTATGCATAATCTGCCAGCTCAGACGGAAAAAGGGCGAGCGGCTGCGTTCGAGTTTGAGATCCTTCATGAGTCGCATCCGCTGCCCTTCGGTGTTCTGATCCTGGACCAGAACCACGATGTTGACGGTGGCTTCCACCAAGTCATTGCCTCGCGCGTTAGCGACGCGTATCGATAAGGTCTTTTCTCCGTTGCGACGCATGATAACGGCCGTCTTGCTGAACAATACCTTGGCCTGTGCCCGCGCTAGCTTAGCGAACATGACTCCCGTCGCCATGGCCACGGCTATCAATCCCGTCGCAGCTTCGATCGTAACGATAATGTGGGCAAAGCGGGTCGCCGGCCCCATATTGCCGAATCCTATCGTCGCGAAGGTTTCGACCGAGAAGAAGAAAGCGTCGATAAAAGATCCCGATCTCGCGTTCGTGATGGAATCGGGTTGAAGCGTATAAAGGAATGCAAAAAAAGCGTTCAACAGAAAATAGAAAGAGAAAAACAATCCAAAAACCCGAGGCCACGACCAGTGCAGGAAAAAAAAGTAAAGGTCCCGATGGGCCCCGCGTTGCAGTCCGACTTGGACGGCATTACCTATTTCCCTCGGTCGATGTTTAAGTTTCTTCATCGCTTTTGAGTCGCCTCTGCGAGAGGAGCCGAACGCATGTCGGTCTGAACTGTCCAAAGGCCAGCTTCGGATACTATATATTTGACCGGAATATCGTGATCGTCGCGCGGCAGCGCAGGTAAGTGAAACGCTTCAAAGCAGACCCCGATCGTTATGCCGGGAAACCCGCTCAAAAATCGATCGTAGAAGCCCGCTCCGTATCCCAAACGATGGCCCATGCGATCGAAGGCCAATCCTGGAACGAGCATAAGGGTTTGAGTATCGGGGTAGAGCAGAGGCCCTTCTTCGGTCGGTTCTTCGATACCGAAGGAGTTGACTTCAAATTCCAAGGCCTGACGAAAGCGCATCGATTTCCTCGCGGCATCGATACGGGGGTAGAACAACTGGTGAGCGGGACACTGCGCCTCAAGAGGAGCGAGACTGGGCTCGTCGCGAAAGCTTTTGTACAAGGCGACTTTTTGAATCCGACGCGTGGACATCCACTCTCTGAGGTGACGGCATATCGCTTCACTCCCCTCTGTCTTCTCTGCAGTCGTGAGACGCGCACGCGCGGCGATTAGCGTCTGCCGCAGTTTCTTCTTGTCCGTGGAGCTCTCTTCTGGCACGTGAAACTCCATAAAAAAAACGCTTTCCAATGGAAAGCGTTTACCTATTTTCTAGAGAAATTGCAAGTTCCGCGGAACTCATGCACCCATCAGACACAACTTAATTTTATTGAACGGTCACACCCTGGATGATCTGCCATTCCCAGCGTCCAGCGACTTCACTGAAGGCGCCGACGCGCACATCATAGCTCCCTGGCGTTACGCCTTGAACGGCGACGCTCGTACCTGAAGTGCCGAAGCGAAAGGCTGGATTGGCAAACGATTGACCCGCTGGTGCGAACTCAACCGAATAGCGCGCAATTTTCTCGCCTGCCTGCCAGCTGACGACACCACCGTTACCAGACAGAGATCCACCTGGCGTCGGTTGGCTAACGGGAAAGCTGCGACGGTCAGGAGCCGCAATCTTGAAAGAACGAATTTCACTCGCGCCGCTCGCATTCTTAACTTGCCAGTACCAAGTACCGGGATAAGGATTCTCAAACGAAAAGCTGGTCGCCCCGTTGAGACCGACGCTGCGAATAACCGGCTCCATCGTTGCACTGCGAGAGAAGAGAATATGATCCGCTGCGCCTTCCCACTGGAATTCGGCAGGACCTTGCGTTTCGTCGTAAGCTTGGTTCGCTCCTGGCGCCGGCGACAAGAGTTTGATATCGCCTGTAGCCACGGATTCAGCCGGAGCGGCTTTAGTGGTCGCTGCTTTGTCTGCAGTGTTAGCTGCGGGGGCTGCGACCGGCGCGGCTTCGGCAGGAGCTGCTTCCGAGTCGGTAGCTGCTGCTTCGTCTTCAGCTTCAGCTTCGTCCGCAACTTCTGCGCTCGGATCGGTTTCTGCGGAAGGAGAGAGGTACCAGTAAGCAAAACCAACGATGGCGACCGTCAGCAAAGCGAGGATGATCAACCTCGGTTTGTTTTCCGAAGCGAAGCCGCCGCTTTTGAAGATCTGCGACACAGCGTTGGTATTGGTTCCAAAGTCGCTGGAGAATTCGCCTTTGAGCTCGCCCGTGAACGGATTGGATTGCGCTCCGGAGCTCTGGCTGAAGGCAGCGTTTGAATTTGGATCCATATTGTTGTCGTTCATCCCTATCTCCCTAGAAACTCAGGCGGTAACCCTGCAAGGTGTATTTGTATTGCACGGAGCGAAGCGGAGCCCTAAAGATATTCTAGATGCTCTTGACGCGGCAGGCAAGTAGCTGACCTCAAGGAGAAAAAACAGTCAAAGATTTGACGCTTCGAAATTTCTTAGGAATGAGTCTGGTGCTCTTGCAAAAATGCGATGATTCGCGGATCAGTTGACCAGCTTGAGACGTCGCGAAAGACCCTGACTTTACCGCTTTCGCAAAACCAAACCTCATCGAAGAGCTCGAGTTGGCTCAGGCGGTGCGTGACAAAGATCAGTCCCTGACGCTTATCTCGGGCTCGCTCGATGAGCTTTTTAGTTATCTGACCTTCGGCCACCGGATCGATCGCGGAGGTGACTTCATCCATCAGCAGGTAGGTTTCTGGTCGCAGAAGCGCGCGGGCGATCGTGAGGCGCTGCAGTTGCCCCCCGGAGAGAGAACTTTGCATAAAGTTGAGAGCGGTATCGAGACCCTGCCCCATCTGGTGAAATTCTCTTCGGATTCCGACAAATTCGAGCGCATCCGTCAGATCTTCATCGCTTGCAGCACGGGCCAGGGAACCGTCTTCATGGCCATAGAGCAGGTTTTCGCGGATGGTGCCGGAGAAGAGAAAAGGCTTTTGACTGACTAGGGTCGCATCGCGTCTTAACTCTTCCCAGCTGTATGGTGACTTCCAAACAGTGGGTGGCAAGAGACCCGAAAATACTTTGAGCAAGCTCGATTTACCAGCTCCGCTGGGACCGATAATGGCTATTGAAAGTCCAGGTTTGAGCGTGATCGCCTCGGCTCGCAGGGAGAATCCTTCTTTATAGCTGAGCTCACACGCCTCGATAGGATAGCTCAGTCCTCGCACAGCCGCTAAAACGGGTCCCTGGTCAGCCCCTTCCTGCGCGACGGCAGCAAAGGTCGCCAGACCTTGTTTGAGGATTCCTTTCGTTTCATGATAGCGAGACAGCTGCTCGCCTATGCTTTTCAAGGGTTTGATCATGATGCCGAGAACGGCAAAAAACTGGAACAGATCTCCCGCGTGAATGCTGGTAAATATCCCTTCGCGCACCATCACAAGGACGATGGCAAAACCAACGAAGCCTATCCACTCGAGAGCGGGAGCAAATACCGAGCGCATCCCGATCGAACGCTGGATCATCAGAAAGTAGCCCTGATTCATCCGCCAAAACCGCTGCTTCTCGACTTCTTCCCCACCCTGAGACCGAATAAACTCAAAGCGCCGCCGGAGATCGAGAACCGCACCTGACATGCGCGCAAGTTCGGTTTGCCAGCCTTCGGCAAAGTGGGCAATCCGTTTTCCCGTGCGTCCTGTCCCTATCGTGAGAGGTACGGCCATCACAGTGATCGCCAAGGCAGTCGGCCAGTGCACGACGTAAAGGGCAAGCAAGGCGGCGATGACCTGGGATCCATCACGCATCAAACCCGTCATCAGATCAGAAACCCGCGTCTGGATAAAATGCACATCGTTCATCACGAGCGACATCCACTCGCCCGCTGATTTCTTAATGAGGCGGGCATAGGGTAGAGTTAGGATCGCAGCAAATAGCTTTTCTCTATAACGGCGTCCGAGATGAAGCGCCAGGAGCTGCTGATGCAGTTGGAAAAAGTAGGTAGCCACGCCTTTGACGAGGGCGACGGCGAGGATACTCATGGGCAGAATCTGAGCCAAGCGGATCCGCGAGATCTCTAGCGCAGCAATCTGAGGAAAGTACGCACTCACGCGAACGGAAACCAGATCCCGCAGCACGATGGTCGGCTGGGTACTATCTGAGAAAAGAGCTTTAAAAAAAGGACCGATCAGCAGCACGAGCAAAGCCTGCGTCAGAGATAAGAGCAGCAAAGCGCCAATCATCGCGATCAATGCGCGCTTTTTCTCGGCAAAAGGAGCAACGAAGAGAGTGCGGATCAGTTGGCTTTGGGCTGGGGCGGGGCTGGAACTCATGCGGTCTTGCTGTCCTTCGGCTTCTTGCTCTGCTGCCATCGGCCCACTTCCCTGCCGATATAGGCTGCGGCATTTTCCGCAGCGAAGCCTTGCAGATCGCGTTTGAATTCTTGCAGGCCTTTTAGTGTATTTTCACGCTGCGGGCCTTCGGCAAAGAGCTCTCGCGCTTTCTTATAGAGAGAATCAAGAGGCGTATTTGCCGGCGCCTCTGCAATCAGCGCATGACCGGTCGATTGATTGAGCAGGGAATAAAGAGGTCGGGCCGATGCCGCTC
This sequence comes from Oligoflexaceae bacterium, assembly GCA_947474445.1. Lineage (GTDB taxonomy): Bacteria > Bdellovibrionota_B > Oligoflexia > Oligoflexales > Oligoflexaceae > Oligoflexus. Next base: position 3,175 of record CANJJY010000201.1, on the reverse strand, counting down.
CCTCTGCCTTTGATTCATGTTCTGTGTAGAGAGAAAGCGCTGGAACCCCGAAGAGGCCACATTCCATAGTAATGGCTCCGGCACCGCATATCGCGAGCCGCGACAAAGAGAGGAGCTCCAGATGCATGCCGACCACGAGTTTGATCGAATTTTTGTGTTGTCCCAGCTCCTCAGTAATCTGCTCCAAACTCTTGCCCCGATAGCGGGTCTCTGCGTCCTTGCCCAGCATTTCAGCAATACAGATGACGACCTGCACCTTGCTATCCTCAGCAAAGCGTTCCGCTAGACTTCGAAAGACAGGAAAACTAGCTTCAACGCCTTCCGCCCGCCCCCCAGGAAAAAGGGTGATCAATGGCAGATCATTGCGGAGTCCCAGCGACGCAGGCCCGACCACCACGCGATCGACGCGATCCTTGTGAGGACTGCCGATATAAAAATAAGGAACACCGGCCTTTTTGATGAAATCGCTTCCCTGCGGCGTCACGCCCAAGGCCACGTCGATTCTAGCGCGCACCGTATCGAGATTGAGTGAACCGATCGCTGCGGTCGGGGTCATTTCATAGAGGACGACCGGAACCGAAAGCTTTTTAAATAAAGCTGCGAGTTCGTGATGGAAGTAAGAATATCCAACCAAGATGGCTAAACTGAAGGGAGTTTCCGAAATTTGATGCAGAAACTCCGTGCGGAACTGCAAACCTTCGGGATTTAAAATTTCCTGGTCGTGAAGAGACAGGTTGAGACACTTCGAGAGATCACCGATCTTGTGCGCTCGGGTCCGTCCCGACCATTCACCGAGAATTCCATATGCATCGAGCCGCTGATACTGGTCACTGAGAGCCAGAATCAACTCGGAGGCAAGGAGATCCGCGGAAACGGATCGGGCGGAAATGAAGTAACTCGACCTTTTCAACGACAGATTCCCCTCTCGCTGCTTTTAAGGAAGGCAACAAAACGATCTCTCTGCTCGGACTGAGCGATCTCCGTTTCGATGCGTTGCAGAGCATCTTCAACCGTCAGGTTTTCATTGAAGAGTATTTTGAACATATTCTTTATATCAGAAATTCGCCCTTTGGGTAAGTCTGAGCGCTTCAATCCCACGACATTTAAGCCAGAAATGCGCGCGCGATCGCCCTGAACAAGGCAAAACGGGGGTACGTCCTGGACCACGATCGCGCCAGCCGCAACCATCGCCCGTTCTCCAAAGCGACAGAACTGATGGCCGCCCGACATGCCGCCGAAGACGACGAAATCCTGCACTTCCACGTGTCCGGCAAGATGGACCCCGTTGGCGAGAATACAGCTGTTGCCGATGTGGCAATCGTGAGCGATATGCGAGTAAACCATGATCAGGTTCTTGTTCCCGATCGTGGTCCGCCCTCCCCCGCTCACCGTACCGGTTGAGATATTTACATATTCGCGGATTTTATTCTCTGTACCAATGACCAGTTCGGTATCTTCGCCCTTGTACTTCAAATCCTGCGGGTCTGATCCGACCGTAGCAAGCGCGGATATTTCCGTGTCCGCGCCGACCGTCGTCTTACCCGTGACGATCGCGCCAACGCCGAGCTTGACTCGATCGCCGAGGATGACGCTCGGACCGACGACGGCCCGCGGTCCAATGACAACCCCCTCGCCGAGCTGAGCGCCTTGATAGACCAAAGCCTGTGGATGGATATACACGCCCCGAGGAGCCTTAGAAATGACCTCTAGCCCTGCAAAATCGAACATAGTTCCTACCCTATCTGGTCGCTGTCAGTACTCAAAAGCGCGCTGTGCGCTCAGGTCAGTTTTGCCGTAAACAGAGCTGAAGCGGCCACTTCCTCATCGACCTTGGCGATGCCGCTAAACCAAAAAAAGTCTTTCCGCCGCTTGAGAAAAGTCACATTGAGCTCAAGTCGGTCGCCTGGAACAACCTGCCTTCGGAATCGGGTTTCTTCCAGCTCCGTGAGAAGGCAGGAATGGGACCGTTCTGGAAAGGTCAGACGTCCGAGTATGCCGCAGGCCTGCGCCAGAGCTTCGAGTATCAAGACGCCAGGCATGACGGGATGCCCTGGAAAATGTCCCTGCAGATAAGGATCCAGACCCGACACGAGTTTGACAGCCTGGATATATTCCAAGGGACGGTAGGAGATGATGCGGTCAACGAGCAGGAAAGGGTAACGATGGGGCAAGAGATCAGCCACCTTCAAAGTCGTTACATCTTCCGACTCGCGCTTTTCAGTTTCTAAAGTCATCCGCTTATCCATTATTTTTTTGCTGAATTCTTGCTTTTCTTGCTTTCCTCTTCGAAGGCTGACACGACATCTTTAGTCAGGTCGACGGGATCTTTGAGATAAACCAAGCCTGCGCTGTTGGTTTCAAACACCATTTCAAGACCGCGATCCTTGGCGAGATCATTGACCAGTTTGGTGACGGTGATCGCGATTTTTTGGGTCGCCTGGCCTTCTTTAGCCTTGATCTCGTTTTGAAACTTCATTTCCTCACCGCGGAGAGCCATGAATTTTTCTTGGAACTCCTGTTGTTTGCTCATCCGCGCTTGCTCGTTGAGAAGAGGGGCCTGCTTTTTCCACTCTTCATTCATCTTGTCGAGCTCTTCCTTCTTCTTGCCCAGATCTTTCTCTTTGTCTTTGATTTCTTTTTCTAGCGCCGCGCGGGCGACCTTGCCTTCTTCGACATTGAGGATGACAGCCTGCATGTCGACGACGCCGTACTTGCCGGTATCGCCTGGTTTAGCGACAGCCAGTCCAGCTGAAGAGAGGCTGCAGAGGGCGGAAAATGACAGCGAAAGGGGGAACAGAACTTTGGCCGACTGCGATGTCAATTGGGAAACAAACTTCATGAAAAGTAACCTCATGTATATTAATAACCGAGATAGAATATGAACTTTAAATCACCCACGCGGCCATTATCAATGGGATAAGCCCATTCGAAGCGGAAGGGAGCGACTGGAGTGATCCAGCGCAAGCCAAATCCAAAGTCTTTCTTGTAGTCATTAAACGAAAAGGCTTCCGTTTCATCGAAGACTCGGCCTGCATCGGCGAATAATAGACCCTTGATATTGGCTTCTTTGATGATGGGCATGAAGTATTCGAGCTGGAACAGACCACGCTTGGTACCACCCCAGTTGATCTCCGAGGGTGCTCCGGACGGACTTTGACGGATCTTCTTCGTCGGA
>CANJJY010000200.1 GCA_947474445.1 Oligoflexaceae bacterium | reverse complement strand
GTCCCTAATATTCGGATCTGGGCGGATATCGGCGTCATATTCCTCTTGTTCGCTCTCGGGCTTGAATTCAGCTTCAAGAAAGTCCTTCGCATCGGCAGTGCAGCGGGGATCACAGGAATCTTTGAGATCTCGGGCATGATCGTTATCGGCTTTGGGGCCGGTCAGCTGCTCGGCTGGTCGCGCATGGATAGCCTGTTCCTCGGCGGTATCATGGCCATATCTTCCACCTCCATCATCATTCGCGCGTTCGAAGAGTTGGGCGTCAAAGGACGCCGCTTCGTTGACCTCGTCTTTGGCGTTCTCATCGTCGAAGATCTCGTGGCCATTCTCTTGCTTGTTTTTCTCTCGACCATCGCTGTGCGCAATCAACTCGAAGGCATGGAGATGGTGTCGTCCATCGCTAAGCTCGGATTTTTTCTCTTGCTCTGGTTTTTGTCCGGGATCTTTCTGATACCGACCCTCTTGCGCTATTTTCGCAAATCGATCAACGAGGAGACGCTGCTCGTCGTCGCGGTGGGGCTGTGTTTTTTCATGGTCACGCTGGCGACAAAGGCCGGTTTCTCGCCTGCGCTAGGAGCCTTCCTGATGGGCTCGATCCTCGCGGAAACCACCGAAGCTGAAGCGATCGAAAAGCTGATCAGCCCGGTCAAAGATCTGTTTGCTGCTATTTTCTTCGTTTCGGTCGGCATGCTGATCGATCCCTCGATGCTGCTTAAACACGTGGGTCCTGTGCTGATGATCGCGGGATTGCTCATCGTTTCTAAAACCACTCAGGTCATCATCGGGGCACTCTTGTCGGGTCAGAGTCTGAGGCACGCCGTGCAATCTGGATTCAGCCTCGCTCAAATCGGCGAGTTTTCCTTCATCATCGCGGCTCTGGGTGATTCCCTCAAAGTGACCAGTGATTTCCTCTATCCTATCGCCGTGGGGGTCTCGGTGATCACGACTTTTTCCACGCCGTATATGATGCGCGCGGCCGATCCATTTGCGGGCTGGCTTGAACGCAAACTCCCTGAGCATTGGAAGAACAACCTGAATCGCTATGGGAACTCGATGCACAGTATCTCCATCAGCGGAAAGTGGGCGCCTCTCCTGAAGAGCTACGCTCTCCGCGTGGTTTTCAATGGAGTGATCGTCGTCGGGATTTTTGCGCTTTCAGGGCGTTTTCTGCCGCCTCTGATCGAACCTTGGCTGGGCGAAGAAGCCGCGCAATGGGTGGCTCTGCTCTTTGCCGTTTTACCTTCGGCCCCTTTTCTCTGGGCCATGGCGATCGGTCGACCTCAGGATGAGGCGATCCTCGCCTTGCTCGAGAGTCGGCGCTATCGCGCTCCCGTCTTTGTTTTGGAGTTCTTTCGGGTCACCGCGGCGATGGTCCTCTTCGCTCTGCTCGCGCCTAAGTTGATCTCCTTGCAGGCGACGCTGACGATCACAGGTTCCATGGCCGTGCTGGTCTTGTTCGTGTTCTCACGGCATCTCGATACCGTTTATCACTGGATCGAAGGACGCTTTATCCAGAATCTGTCGCAAAGGGAAACCGAGGCCAAGGCATCGAGCCCTTCGCTCGCACCTTGGGATGGGCACTTGGCTCAATTCGAGGCCGAGCCAGATTCTACGCTGATCGGTGCGGCCTTGAAAGATCTCGGGATCCGAGAAAAATTCGGGATCACGATCGCGCTGATCGAGAGAGGTCACAAAAAAATTCCAGCACCTGGCCCCGATGAGAAAATCTACCCCTTCGATAAGGTCTTTGCGATCGGTAGTGATGAGGATCTCGTGCGGTTTCGGCAATTGCTCGAAACCAGTGAAAATGGAGGCGAGGAAGATTCGATTCCTTATGGACTCGAACAGATTGAACTCAAAGCAACTTCGCTCTACTGCGGCAAAAATATTCGACAATCGGGAATACGCGAGCAAACCAGCGGCTTGGTCGTTGGCATCGAAAGAGGCGGCGAGCGTTTGCTCAATCCCGATGCGACGACGGTTCTTCAAGCCGGGGATCTCTTGTGGGTTGTCGGCGACAAGCGACGGATTGGGAATTTGCACGAATAGGTCAACCGATTTTATCCTGCCTCTGGCGAAGCGTCGTTTCGCGTTCCTTCAATGAGAAAACCCTGATCTCAATCGGTCGCTCTTGGCCAGGCACCAACTGGGGAATGATCTGAAACTCGCCGCGCGCTTTCAGAGGCGTTCCAAATTTTTCCACCGCATAGCGTCCCGGATCGGCGACAACGATGCGGGCATGCGGCCCTGCATGACGGAGAATAAAGGCCTCTAAGTCTGGATAAGTCTGAGGTTCGTAGAGAATATCGCTGCCTATAATGAGATCAAACGATCCGAGCATCAGCGTGCTGTCGGCAAACGATCCTATCACCGTTCGCAAAGGCGCGAGACCATTGAGCTGGGCGTTGAAAGCTAAAAGCTCCATCACACCGGGGTGATGATCCATGGCGGTGACGATCGCCCCCAGAGAGGCCAGGGCGAGGCTCGGCAGCGCGAGTCCACATCCAATCTCTAGGACCCTACACCCTTTTAAGGCAGATCCGAAAGGCACCAGATAGTGAGCGAGGCCTTCGGCCGATGGCCAGAGACAGCCATAGAGGGGCGGCTCGGGAACCGAAGTATCGACCTCGGTAAAATGACGATCAAACTCTTGCTCAGGATGCGCAAACACCTGAAGGCTTATCGTTAAATCAGCAATCTTAATTTTTTGAACGGAATATTTCGTATTCATGCTGAAGGTATCGGCCGACGAGGCAAATACTCAAGCGGCAGAATTTGCCGGCTACACAAGCCTAAAAGGCTTCGTAGCTTTGCTGAGTTTTCTTTTGTCTCGTCCTCGCATAGTCTGTGGCCTGTAGAAGTGTGCGGCCCTATGTGATGTGGCTTCATTTGCGAATGTACGAGTTGAGGAGTCGATATGAGTTCCCTCACTCTCAGTGTGATCCTCTACGCAGCCCTGCATTCGGGACAAAGCTGTGAAGCGGTCTTTCAACATGCCGCTTACGAAGCGAACGCCGCCGTAGCCACGCTCGACGAACAAACCGCCATGAAGCGTCTCGCAGCAGCAGCCTGCCAAACGAATAACCCTGATATCATCTGGCAGATCATACAAACGGAGTCCAATTTTCGATTTGCGATCGTGCGCATAAACGGTCCTCGATCCAGTGTCGTTCTACAGGGACGGAAAGCTCTCCGCTATGCAGAATCCCTTCCGCCCAGCGCTGCCAACGTCGATATGGGAGCCATGCAACTCAACTGGACCTGGCATCGGCATGAGTTTGAAAATAATCCACGGCGTATGCTCGAACCGGTAAACCAGGTGAATTATCTGCTCGAGCGCTTTGGTGATTCTATGTATCGGCTCTGTTCGGGCAAGTGGGTCGGGTGCTATCACAATCCGACTCGTCCCTCCCTCGCGCGCTCCTATGAGAAAATCGTGCGGAGCAATGGCCGCCTTCTCGGGGCGATCAGTCTCGGTTTTGCCATCAGTAAAAGGATGCAGCTGAGTGCCGAGGAGCAGGCCGCTTTGCCACCCATCCGTAACGACGACTACGAAGCTGTGCTCAAACGAGCCCAGGAACTGCCTTTGCCACGCCTTGAATTGTTTAGTGTCGCGCAACTGCTCCAGTTGGATCCTGTCAAAGTGATATTCAAGATGGACATGAAGAGCTAAAGATCGGCATTCTATGCGCCATATTACCGCATAAAATCCCGGCGCCGCGCCCCCGAATGTTATATTCATATTCTTTTTAAACGAAGCTTGGTTTGCTTCTCGCTTTTCAATTATAAGTACTCTTTTGATGCGGTCTTAGGAATCATGAGCCACCTCGCCAGGAGCTCCCGCCTGCTTGTTCTCGCTCGTTTATCCCCCAGAGGGGCTAGCCCGTCGAAACAAGCGAGGCATGACCGTCAATGCGGATGCATGTTGATGAACAAGTCTATTTCAGTACTCATTGTCGATGATGAACCAGTTCTCCGTGAACTGGTCGCCTTTATTTTGCTCGACAAAGGGTTCCAAGTCTCCGAAGCCGGGAGCGGCAACGCCGCCTTCCAGATGCTCACCCACGAACGATTCGATGTAGTTGTCAGTGACATTCGCATGCCCGATGGCAATGGCGTGGAGCTCCTTCAGAAAATTAATCGGATGAAAGAGGCAAAGCCCGCGGTGTTTCTCGTCAGCGGCTATTCAGAAATCAGCCCGGAAGAGGCCAAAAAACTCGGCGCTCAGGACCTCCTCAACAAACCAGTCGACTACGACTGCCTCTGTTCGGCCATCTATCAATGTTCGCGCCTGCCAGGGGACGAGACGGCCCGTTATGGAGCCTTCGAGTCATAAATTCTCACCATCACTTTCAAATACTCAGTATTTTCGCAAGTTTAGGAGATCGCTTATGATCAGTCCCCTGTTTGATTCCTCTCGTTGGGACGTCGTTGCCGATTTTAACTTTGAAGATGTGACCTATCACCGGGCGCGCGATCAGGGCACGGTGCGGATCGCTTTCAATCGTCCCGAAGTGAGGAATGCATTCCGTCCCAAAACCGTCGACGAACTCTATCAGGCGCTTGATCATGCGCGCTGCAGCCCCGATGTTGGAACAGTTCTTCTGACCGGTAACGGGCCTTCACCTAAAGATGGCGGATGGGCCTTCTGTTCCGGAGGGGATCAGAGAATACGCGGCAAAGATGGCTACCTCTATCAAGGTGAGGGCGAGTCACAAGCAAAACCCGGGGCGATGGGGCGCCTGCATATCCTCGAGGTGCAGCGTCTCATCCGCTTTATGCCTAAGGTTGTCATCGCCGTCGTGCCTGGTTGGGCCGTCGGTGGTGGGCACAGTCTTCACGTCACCTGTGATCTGACTTTAGCGAGTCAGGAGCACGCTATTTTTAAGCAGACCGATGCTGACGTCGCCTCTTTTGATGGAGGCTATGGTTCGGCTTATCTCGCGCGTATGGTCGGGCAGAAGCGGGCGCGGGAAATCTTTTTCCTCGGCGCCAACTATTCAGCCGATGAAGCCTTTCAGATGGGAATGGTCAACCGTTCCGTGCCTCATGCTGAGCTTGAGACGGTTGCGCTCGCGTGGGCAGCCGAGATCAACAGCAAGTCGCCGACGGCCATCCGCATGATTAAATACGCCTTTAATCTTCCCGATGAGGGTATCGTCGGCCAGCAGCTCTTCGCCGGTGAAGCGACTCGCTTGGCTTATGCGAGCGAAGAAGCCGAAGAGGGGCGACGGGCCTTCCTCGAAAAGCGCAAACCGGATTTTTCGCGTTTCCCCCGCCCCTATTGAAGGGGGACGCCAACTGTCGCCTTAGAGGTTGACCGCGCCAGCCGTCAGATGACAGAGTGACAAGAGCAAAGCGACGATCTCTCTTCCCATCAAGAGGATCCCGATGGATGCTCAGGTCTTAAGTCTCATGTTCGATGATCTCGAGACGCAGGGATGGAGTGCCCGTTCCGGCCTCTTTCCCGCCCCGCTGTGCTCGGCTCTTTATCGCGAGGCCTTAGAGCGGCGCGAGGCTGCCGATTTTCGTGCCGCGAGGATAGGCCAGGGTGCTGCCCGCCTTGAAGTGAACGCGATGCGGGGCGATGAGATCGCCTGGATCGAAGCGGGACAGGGGACATCGGCCGGCGCCGATTTTCTCGCTGAGATCGATATCCTTCGATCGGCTCTCAGTGCTCATTTTTTCCTCTCGCTCAATGCTTATGAAGCCCATTTTGCCTGCTATGAAGCCGGACGATTTTACCTGAAACATCTCGATCGCTTTCAACGCAACCAAGACCGTGAACTCTCGACCGTCCTGTTTCTCAATCCCGAATGGACGCATGATGATGGTGGGGCTCTCATTCTCTACGATCCTCAGGAAAACGATCGGATCATCGCTGAAATCACTCCCACACTCGGGACCTTTGTCCTGTTTCGCTCGGGGGATTTTCCTCATGAAGTGCGCGCCCCGCAGCGGAGTCGCTATTCAATCGCTGGTTGGCTCAAACGGACCGAAGCCTGGCGCGCTGCGATCGATGGGCTCATGAGTGACGCTTCCCCCTGAGTCAAGAGCTTAGCGTGATCGACAGCTTCAATTCTTACCTCGCGAAATGTCGAAACCTAGCAATATGTCGGCGTTTGCGACAAAGCGCTTTGAACCTCTGTTTCAACCAACATCTCAGGGTCTTGCCTTCAAAATTCCTGCCTTTGCCTGGAGTCTCACCAGGACTGTAAAGGAGATCGACGGTAATCATTGCCAAAGTCTTGCTGGAGAGCTCTGAATTGACTTAGAATTAAAGGAAGGCAAAGTGGCCCATGCATTGCAATTGTCTATCTTACCAAAACAAATGTAGGGGGCGCTCATGATAACTCGCTGGTCAATCACTGCCGCATTTTGTGCTGCGCTCCTGCCTCTGGCTTGTAATCAGTCGAAGCCCAAAATCTCCGTCGTCACGACGGAAGAAGTTCCAGCCCCAAAAAAATCTGACGATAGCAGCCAGAAGATCGATGTGATCGATGGTAACGCCGTCGAGCTAGCTCGCGCCACGGTCGAACCGAAGTGTCCCGTCTATGGTCCCCTGCAGCCCAATGAATTCTCGGCTAAGACGGCCGCTGGCGATATCCTTAATGCCAGTCGCCATGTCTACTCTGGCTTCGATGGAAAACACGTCTACAAGGTTCCAACGGCGGTTGCCTACATCCTTGCCGACGAAACCGCGACCGCTCCAAACCTCGTGACGACGCCTCCAACCTTCGTCATCGAAGATCCGACAGTCGTCAGCGCCGTGTATGTCCCCACACCGACCGATCTGGTCGCCTTGCCGAAGAATTGGGCGGTTCGCTACCTGATGGTGACTGCGAAAAAGGCTGGCACCACAAAAATCACGTACACCTACAACGGACTGACGATCTACAGCACGATCCATATCGTCAGCTATACGCCTACTCAGTATGAAATGGGCAAGAAGCGCTATCAAACGCCTGAGCAGGCGACGACGACCGATCGCTATCCCTGTGGATCATGTCACAACAATCCCGATGGTCTCAAAGAGGGAGCAACTGATCACGATGCTCGCATTCAAGGCACCAAATCAGATGATGCGCTCAAGTTGATGACAGCTTGGGGCAAAGAATGCAACCCTGATGGGCAAGGCGGGATCAGTAAGACGGTTGGCTATCATCTCTGGCATTTGACTCAGGAAGAACTGGATGGGATGCCAGCCTATATTCGCTCCCTTCCGGCTCAAGGTTTTTAAAGCCTGCGTGAACTTACCTAATTCGTCAGGAAGGATTTTTGAGATCTGTAACAAGAAAACGCAGAACTTTGCATTTTGATCATGGAACATCTGGGGATGGAGATCTAGCGGCTAGGGGCGGCTCGTCACGTTCATCCTTTGCCATACGGCAAGATAGGTAAGTTTCTCTTCAAGTAGATTTTGATTTATTCGCGAGTATGGTGGCTACAGTTAGTCGTTCTATGTCAAGGATCTGAGCTATCTTTTCGTCAGCGATTCCTTGAGTAGAAAGTTTGTATACAACATCTTCGAGTAGCTGCTGTCGGCCTATCTCTAGGCCCTTCACTAAGCCTATATCAATACCCTTCTCTAAGCCTTCCCGTCTGCCTATCTCCTCGCCTTCACTGCGAGCAATGCCAATACTTGAATCATAGTTTCGCCGGGCATCTTCTCGCAGCTGAGCCAAACGACGAGCCTCAGGGTCATTCGATACGGCTTCGAGTTGTTCCTTAGTTTTTTTGAGAATAGGATCGGTCATGATAAGCTCCTGAAGATCGGCAGCCTCGGGATTAAGCAAGAATCGTCGCCAAATCGTTAGCCGCTCATGAGCCGGCGTCTGTGATTCCAACGCCTCGTCTTCAGCCGATGGTAGCTTTGGAAGCTCTACAAAGTCCAGACGAAGGTGAGGATGCGTGAAGCCTGCGACTTGGTGATGTTGGAGCATAAAGACGTGGTGGAAGTGCTGGGGTATTTCTGGGAACTGTTGAAAATTAAGGAGAAATATCACCGTCGTTGGCATTAGGATTCGGTAATCTTCACCGCGCTGGAGCTGATTCGCATAGATTCTTGCCCAGTAGTAGAGCGCTCGCAGCCAAATATTCTTGGTATCGACGACCTGCATCTCGACGTCAATCAGCGAGCCATCCGTCAATTCGACTAAGATATCGAGGATAATGCCTTTTTCAGCCACTTCGTTTTTCGGGATCTCG
>CANJJY010000199.1 GCA_947474445.1 Oligoflexaceae bacterium | reverse complement strand
GCCCAGCTTACCCACGTCTTCGCCGATGATAAAGAGGCGAGGATCGCGTGCGAGATGGCGATCAAAGCAGCGTTGGATGACGACACGGCCATCGACTTTTTCGCTTCCTTCATCGTATTCGGGGCTAATGCCACTGAGATTGAGGGCCGATCGAGGTCCCTCGGGCATTAATTTGCTGCTATATCTCTGTAGGTTTTCGCCGCGCATCTTCTCGATGTAAGCGAACAGGGGCTGCTTGCCCGCATCATCTTCATCGCGCAGATAGTAGGCCGCCCGCCGCGCATAGGAGACGTTGGTCTTGCGGCTGACTGACGATGAGCGCTGCAGGCTATCTTTGAGCGATTGCACGGGAGGCGGCAGGGGGTTGCCGAGCGTAGTCGCAAGATTTTTAAAAATGTTGAGGAGCTCATCTCTTTCGCTGCGCATGGGCGAGAGATATTCGTCCCAAGCTTCGCCCCGTAGGCGCTGGACTTCGGCCCGCGCATTTTCTTCCGTCTGATCGAGATCTTTTCCTGCACAGATGCCGAGTTGGATCATCCATTCTCGCATGCGTACCAGGCAATCAATCGAGGTTTCATAGGCCAGACGATCTTTGCTCTTATAGCGCTCTTGGCTGCCAGAGGTCGAATGCCCCTGAGGCTGAGACATTTCGACGACATGGACGAGAGCCGGAATATGTTTTTCGCGCGCTTCTTTAACCGCCTCGCGATAGACGCGCAAAAGCTCGGGATAATCCCAACCGCGTGCCACATAAATGTTGTAACCGTTGGTCCCTGGTTCGCGCGCAAAGCCTGCGCAGATCTTAGAGATCGACTCTTTGGTGGTCTGGTATTTATTCGGCACCGAAATGCCATAATCATCATCCCACACCGAAACAACCATGGGCACATCAAGAACACCGGCGGCGTTCAGGGTTTCCCAGAAAATTCCTTCGGAGGTGCTGGCATTGCCTATGGTGCCAAAGGCCACTTCGCTGCCACCTTGGGTGAAGTGGCCGGCGGGATCGAGATGAGGGAGATGGCGATAGAGTTTGGAAGCGTAGGCGAGGCCGAGCAAGCGGGCCATCTGACAAGCCGTCGGCGAGGCATCGGCGCTGGTGTTATAAGTCGTCATCTGATTGCGCCAGCTGCCGTCTTCATTCAGCAGTCGCGTCGCAAAATGGCTATTCATCTGCCGGCCACCCGAGTTCGGTTCGCGCGAAATATCGGTGTCGGCGTAGAGCTGAGCTAAGAACTGTTTGATCGTGAGAGCTTCGACGGCGAGCATGAAGGTCTGGTCACGATAGTAACCCGAACGCCAATCGCCGGGCGCGAACACGCGAGACATCGCAATCTGGGCTAATTCTTTGCCATCGCCGAAGATACCGAACTTGGCTTTGCCGGAGAGAACCTCCTTGCGTCCAAGGAGACTCGCTTCGCGACTGACGAAAGCCAAGCGATAGTCCCGCATGATTTCTGCCGGACTTAAATCGATTTCCCAGGATGAAAGTTGGGTTTTGTTAGACGACTTTGCCATGTACGTGCTCCGTATAAGCAGGCTGACTCAGGCCCGACCCTTGTCATTCTGTTAGCACATCCAGCTCCTCAGCACTATACCCTTCATAGGCGATGCTTTGGTCGGCCGGCCAGTGAACATTTTCACTGCTTGCCTTTGCATCCCTTGTCCTCACTGCACAAGCCCGCTACGGAGCGGGTGAAGATAACCACCGTGAGCTCTACTTTTTAATGTCTCAGGTGCACCACGGTCACTCCATCGCCGCCTTCTTCAGCTTCACCCGGTCTAAAATCAAGTGCGTAGGGAGCGTCTTTTGCAAGAGCGCGGCGCAAGGATCGCTTCAGCGTATCCGTCCCGTGACCATGGATCAGGATAACGTGACTTTCTCCCCGCAAAACCGCTTTGTCAATAAAGCTCCACGTGCGATCGAGCGCCGTATCGCTGTCCATGCCGCGCAGATCGAGGCTGTTGGTAAGAGTCGGAATGACGAAGTTGGGTCCCGATTTCTCGGTCTGAGACCCCACGACCCGACCCCTTGGTGTTTTCTTCGCATCGGTGGCAGTCCCGACGAGCAGGCGCAAGTCCTGCAGCGAAGGCCGCAGCTTGAGGAGGCCTGCCGTCACTTCAATGCTCGGAGGATCGATCTGCACTTTGCTGATCTGGGCCTCTTTGCCCATTGAAACGAGATAAACGCGGCTGCCGACGCTCAATTCTTCGATGCTGACGGGGATGCCTGGCAGTTCGGTCGTATCCTGGAATTCAAGTTTCAAGCCATCGAGCTCTTGCTGGAGCTGTCGTCCGGCCCCATCCATTTTAACTTGCCGCTCCTTGAGCGCGCCGCGCAGACTCTCAGCCGAAGGCGGAGCTTTTTTCTGGTCCTTAGCGAATTGCTTGAGCTCATCGAGCATCTGTTCGTAGCTGTGCTTCATCGCATCGATCTGATCCTGATAGCGCGCCCTGATCTTGGCCGAGACATCATTTTTCGCGGAAGCGAGCTCTTGACGTTCCTGTTCCCAGCGATGCTTTTGACTCTCCATTTCCATTTTGAGCTGTGCGTAGCGGATCTTTTCTTGCTCGGCTTGCTCGCGCAGCACCTGCCAGGATTCGAGAATTTGATCCATCGTGGTGCTCGATCGTCCGCGCAAATCTTTAGCGCGTTCGATAACGGTCTTCGGGAGGCCGATGTGCTCGGCGACTTCGATGCCATAGCTTTGGCCGGGAATGTCGAGCACCAGCTTATAGGTCGGCATGAGATCGCGCGTCGAGAATTCCATGGAGCCGTTGCGGAAGCGGCGATCTTCGATGGCCAGACTCTTGAGATTATCAAAGTGTGTGGTGACGACGCAGGTCGCCTTGCGATCGGCGAGAGCTTCGAGGACCGCTTGACCGATGGCGCAGCCGGTTTGCGGTTCGGTGCCGACGGCGAGCTCATCGAGTAGAACGAGGTCTCGATCGCTCGACTGCAAGAGAATCGGCTTCAAACCCATCAGGTGACCAGAAAAAGTCGACAGGTTCGCGGATAGGTTCTGAGCATCACCGATTTCGACGAAGATGCTTTTGAAAAGATAAATTTCCGAATGATCATCGACGGGCAGAAGCAGGCGTGCCTGAGCCATGAGGTGCACGAGACCAACTGTTTTCAAGACGACCGTCTTGCCACCCGCGTTGGGTCCCGACACGATGAGAGAACGCTGCTCTGGTTCGAGGGTGATGCTGTTGGCGACCGGACGCCCTTGGGTCTTGAGGGCGAGAAGCGGGTGACGGGCGCCTTGCAGCGTCAATCCCGGCTTACTCCGGATCCTAGCGGCGCCGGCATCGAGCTTGGCCGCAAGGCCTCCTTCGGCCGAGAGAACGTCGAGTTCGATCAGGCGTTCGTAGTTGCCGCTGATCACCTCAAGATCGGTGGCGACCAGCGAGCTCAGCTCTTTGAAGATCCGCAGGATTTCGATTTTTTCGGCCGATTCGAGTTCGAGTAACGCGTCGTTGAGAGGCCGGATTTCGGCCAGCTCGATATAAAGTGTCTGGCCGCTATCGGAAGAATCGTAGATCGAACCCTTGACGCGCCCGCGGCCATCGATGCGGATGGGAACCACGTAGCGATCAGAACGCAGCGTGAAGAATTTATCTTGGATATACATCTCGAGCTGCTGATCGGTGAGCAATTGCTTAATCAACTGCTCAATCTTCTTGCGCATGCCGAGCTTTTGCTGCCGAATGTGCTTGAGTTCGGGCGAAGCATCATCTTGCAGCTCGCCTTCGCTGGTAATCGTCTTTTCGATGGTCCGTGCGAGCTTTGGGAGCGGATAAAGAGTTCGATAGAAACGCACGAGCGTCTTGCAGCGATCCTGCTTGTCGACGGCGAACTGATGAACCGATCGAACTTGATTCAAGAGAAGAAACACGTTCCAAATCGATTCGCCATCGAGAATCTGGCCGAGCGCGGCTCCGCGGAATACGTTGCGCATTTCGGGGAGGTCGCCTATCGGTGCGCGATAGCCGGTTCGCTGCAAATCCCTCAGCGGTATGACTTCGGCCCAGCGCTGCTCGATCGCATCGGCCTTGAATGTGGGCTTCAGTTGCAGACAGAGTTCACGCCCTTCGGAAGTTTGCGCTTCCTCGGCGAGAGCTTCGAGCAGCAGGGGCCACTGCAGTTTTTCTAGGGTGATTTCATGGATCATGACAGGGCTTCCTCGGGCTGCTGGCGATGGGCCGAGCGAGGTGCGCACGGCCGAAACTTTCCTTATAATAGTTTTCTTATTTTTTTGAGAGCTAATATAATGAAGTTGGCCTTCAGAATGACTCACCTTTCCCGCAAGGACCCTCTATGCAAGGCTTGCTCCTCGAACTGCTCCCGATTCTGTGCAGTCCTCTGAGCTATATTTTTCTCTGCCTCGGACTCTTGATGGGGAGTTTCTTTAACGTTTGTATCTATCGGATTCCACGGGGTATTTTCTGGAAAGAGAAACGCTCGGTCTGCCCTCACTGTGGCGTTATGATCCCTTTTTGGCATAATGTGCCTCTGCTATCCTGGATTTTTTTACGCGGTAAAGCGGCCTGCTGCGGGGGCCGTATTTCCATTCAATATCCGCTCGTCGAACTCGCTACGGGTCTTCTTTTCGTCCTGATCTACTGGAAATTCCCTTTTGTTTTGCGTTGGGATGGGCAGTTGGCGATCGATCCGCGCGATTTTTTGCGCTTTGCCCATGCCCTGGTGTTCTGCAGCGTCCTTCTGATCTGTTCTGTGATCGACCTTGAACATCAGATTATTCCGGATGTTCTCAGCTTGCCGATGATCGCGCTCACACCGCTCGTCGTCTGGGTTCACCCTGACCTCGATTGGAAATCAGCTCTGCTCGGTGTTGTTCTGGGAGGTGGAGTGTTCTATGCGATCGCATGGATTTACTACTTGGTCCGCCGTGAAGCGGGGCTTGGCATGGGTGATGTGAAGCTTTTGGCCGCGATCGGTGGTTGGCTCGGCTATCAGGCTATCCTCACAACGGTTTTCTGGGCCTCTATTTTAGGGTCAATAGTGGGTATCAGTGTTATACTCATATCGAAAAAGATGGATATGAAAACGCGATTGCCCTTTGGTCCATTCCTGTCTTTTGCAGCCGTCTGCTATCATCTTTTTGGACATCAGCTGGCCGATGTGATCATCACGTTCTGAACGCAGGTTGAAATGAGCTTGATCAGTCGGATAAGTTTTTGATTCGTACCATGGCCTATCTGCAACGCAAATGGCGTAGGGAGAGTCGAATTGAATATCAAACCAAAGAGTACCAAGACTTTAGTCGCAGCACCCGGCAGTCCCGAGGCTGTTTTTACCCAGATGATCGCTGGCTGCGAAGCGCTCTGGCGCGAAACGCATCTGGAAAGTCTTGTGACGCGGACGATCAAACTGCTGCGCAGCAATTTTTCGATTCCGGCCTTTGCGCTGCTTCGACTGGAAACCAGCGAAGAAGGCCAGGGAATTGAAGCGGTTCCCATCAAAGATGTGGCCGAATTCGACAGTCGCATTTTGCAAGAAATTACGGCCCAGCTTAAATTGATCGATTTGAAATCCTACGATTACACCGAAGGCATCAACCATCTGGAAGTCGAAGACAAAGGCGTCAACTTCGCTTTGCTCGGCGACCCCATGCACGAGTGGTATGGACTGGTCTGGGAAGATCTTTCCCTGAGCGGCCCGTCCTCGGAGGCAAGCGATTCGCTTCATGCCAGTGCCGAGATCGCCGTTGATTTTTTAGTGAAGCAGCTGCAAACCACCTGTCGATGGTTTTCTCGCTTTACGGAAACGCAGACGCTCCTCCACATCGACGATCTCACCGGACTTTACAATCACCGCTATCTCGAGCTATCGCTCGAGAGGGAACTCAAACGAGCGCAGCGCTATAATTCCTCTTTTTGCCTCCTTTTCATCGATCTCGATGACTTCAAGCCGATCAACGATCAACACGGGCATCTCGCCGGCAGCCAGGTTTTGCGCGAAGTCGCTTCCATCTTGAAGCTGACTGTCCGCGATGTCGACCTCGTCTTTCGCTACGGTGGCGACGAATTTGTCGTTCTTCTGATCGAATCGGATGCAAAGGCTGGCTACAAGACGGCGCAAAGGATACGAGAAAAGATTCAACAGACCAACTTCGAGGTCGCACCAGGGCGTTTTGCGCAGCTCACCTCGTCGATCGGAGTCGCGGCTTTTCCCGAACACGGCGTAGAAAAAGATCGATTGCTCGCTATGGCTGATGAATGTATGTACGAGAGTAAGCGCAACGGCAAGAACCGCGTGGTTTTGGTCGGAACTCCTTTGAATGCGGCGACCCCGGTTACGAATGAGGAAAGTCAGGCATGGCAGGAAAAGTAGAGGAAGAACGCGGTCGTTCACCGCGCGAAAGCGAAGTTGTGATGACGGAACATATTTTGCCCCAGCATACCAACTCGCTCGGAACTGTCTTCGGCGGCGTGGTGATGTCGTGGGTCGATATTGCTGCGGCCATCTGCGCCGAACGTCACTGTCGCAAGCAGGTCGTCACAGCTTCTGTCGATGCTCTCGAATTTCTGGCCCCTGTTCGCCTCGGTTGGATTATGATGCTCCGCGCTTCGGTCAATTTCGTATCGAAGACCAGCTGCGAAGTGGGGGTCAAGGTCATGGCGGAAAATCCGCGGACCGGCGAAAACTTTCATACCGCTTCAGCCTATGTGACGATGGTCGCGCTCGATAGCAACGGGCGACCAGCTCGGATGCCCGATATTATTCCCGAGACGGAAGAGCAGCAGCGCAGGCTGCGCGAGGCTAAGGCCCGACGGATTGCCCGGCTTGAAACCAAGCGGCAAAACGCAGAGCGTATGCATCAAAAAGAGCCAGATGGCGTGCCAGTCTCTGACCGCAGCCAAACCTGAGGTCGGCATGTTTTTTCCTCGATTTTCAGCTCAATCTCGAATGTCGCGTATGAACATTATTTTAAGATGCCTGTTACTCTTATTTTGTATCAGCCTAGCCTGGCGAGCAGAAACTGCGCAGGCTGAGACTTTTTCGGTTGTTCCTGATGATCTGGAAGCCGTCGACGTTTATCTCCATACCGTGGATGTCGGTAATCTGGTCTTCAATAATTTTGGTCACACGGCAATTCGCGTGCATGATCGGAAGTCAGGACGTGATCTCGTTTTCAACTGGGGCATGTTTGACTTCGGCGACCCTTTTAGTTTTTCCTTGCGCTTCTATCGCGGGATTCTCGTCTATAAGCTTGGGATCTATTCTTTTCGGTCTGCGGAGCGCTACTATCAAGAGGAAGGCCGGACGGTCTGGGAGGATCAGCTCAACTTATCTCCCGGCGAGAAGCGAAAGCTGCTCGAACGATTGGTATGGAATAGCCGACCAGAGAATCGACCCTATAATTATCAGTACTTCTTTGACAACTGTTCGACGCGTCCACGCGATTATATCGACGAGGCGCTAGGCGGTTCTCTCAAGCAGAAAGCGATCCATACCTATACCAGCGAAACCTTCCGCGACATGATGTACAAGGGTTACTCCTACAATCCCGGTATGGATGTCCTGCTCGATATCGGCATGAACAATCGACTCGATCACCCGCTCAGCCTGTGGGAGAAGATGTTCCATCCCTTCGCCCTGCGCGAGGCTTTGATGCAGATCGAGGGTGAGAGGGGACCTCTCATCCAGGGGACGCGTATCCTCGCTCAGTTTCAGGGGCCGGCTTCCTACCTCGATCTCGCCTATATGATCATCTTCTTGGGCTTTGGCTTGCCGCTCTGCGTCATCGGCTGCGGCCTCTTCATGCACAAGCGTTGGCCCGGTTACCAGGCCTTTTTTCTGCGGGCCTTTGCTTTGGTTTCTCTGCCGCTCGTCGGTTTTGGAGGCTTGGTTGGATTTCTGATGCCGCTGTCGTGGGCCGTCTCGGGTCACCTCGATCTGCATCACAACGCCCAGCAGCTCCTGTTCTGGCCTATCGATGGTCTTTATCTCCTCGTTCTCTTCAAGATCCTTTGGAGAGGAAAGCCCGTCGCGCTCGGCCCCAAAGCCTGGCGCTTATTCTCGGCCTATACGATCGCCCATTTGATTGTGAGCCTCTTCTTGCCGGTTTTGCGGGCGCTGGAATTAATTACTCAGAACGTCGATCGTCCTTCCGTCTACGTATTGCCACCTTATTTGGTGATGCTCTTTCTTATTTTTAGATCGGCCGTTCAACCTCGAGAGGCCCT
>CANJJY010000198.1 GCA_947474445.1 Oligoflexaceae bacterium | reverse complement strand
TCCCGGCGTGATTGGCTTTGAACCGATGAATGAGCCCGTCGCTGGTCATATGCTGAATGGCGATCAGCTGCTTCAAAACTTCTATGAAGGCGCTCTCAGGGAAATGCGCACAGTTGATTCACGACATGCGCTGTGGTTGGCTGCCGATTACTTTAATTTCATCTTTTCGAGAAAAGGCAAGCGCGAGCAGCCCTTTGACGACGATCAGATCGTGTTTGCCCCGCACCTTTATCCCAATATCAACCCCCTGCCTAACTTTCAGGGAGGCACCGATAAGAAGAAGTGGAGGTCGATCGTCGATCGCATCACGGGAGACTACGAGGAGATCAAAGAATCCTATGGCTCGACGATCCTAGGATTAGCTGAATGGGGTATTCGGCCTCAGGACAAGCGGGCCAAGGCTTATCTTCAAGCGGTCCATGAAATGATCTACGAGAAGAACTATCCCAGTGCCGTATGGGTCTGGAAGGAAGGCTCGCACGAGAGCTGGGGATACTTTGATTATCAAGAAAGAGAGGACGCCTGGCAGCTCAATGCCACCTCGATGAAAGCACTCTCTTTGCCGAGTGTGATGCAGGCGCCGAGTGAAGACATCAAACAAAAATTGAACTTTGAAACGGGCGAACTCACCGTGACGCTGACTCATGCCCGCCCGGGTGGAAAACTCCGCGTCTATCTCCCACGCCTCTGGTACCCTAAACGCCCCACTCTCATCGATGCCAGTGGGCAACGCCTGGCCTTACCTTCCAATGAAAGCGATCAATACCTCATCGAAGTTCCGCCTCAGAGTCTCAGCGGTGACTTACAGGTGAAATTCGTCAACGGGGGCGAATAACCGAAAGAGTGGGAGTTGAAGGGGGCAGCTGCACAAGCGGCCCCACTCTCCTCCTCTGTTAGGCTTCCTCTGCGACGGCAGGAAAAAACTGCTGTTTCTGACCAATTTCATGGCCTGGCGCCATCGGCCGTCCCAACTCCTCGACGCGGAAGATGTTCGGCGGCAGTTGGAGTGATTCGCGCACCTTTTCCATCGTGTGAGGCACGAAGGGATAGAGCATGATCATGATGTTCTTCAAGACGAAGAAGCAGGAGTAGAGCGCATCCGAACGCGTTTCCAGATCCTGCCTGTCATCATGCGGCTTGTATTGGGTAAACATGCTGTTGATGAGACGCGCATAATTTTCGATAGCAAAGAGTAGAGTCGAATACTCGGCACGTTCCATCGAACGCATGTACCGCCTCAGCATCTGCGTGGTTTCGGTGGCGACTTTTTCCATGAGTTTACCAGCCGGAACCCGTCCCTCGAACTTGGAATGACAGGCTGCGATCGGCTTTTCAAACGCAGCATTCATAGGACCAGCCAGAAAGCGGTTCCTTTCGTTGAGGGCCGCAAAATCAAAGTTAGAACTCTTTTCCGGCAGGCTGAGCAGCGCTAAGAAATAGCGGATCTGATCGGCGCTGTATCCCTTCTCATCGAGCAGCTGATCGCCGGTATAGAAGTTACCTTTCGATTTGCTCATCTTATCGCCGTCGACCATCAGATGATAGCTGCCGAAGACGTCGGTCAATTGCCATTCGCCGGCGACGGGCATCCTTTGCGTATCGGCCTGCGTACCGATCCAGAGCGCGCCCTGCATCAGGACGTAGAAGAACACATTGTCTTGCCCAAGGAACTGATAGATCCGTGCATCAGGATCTTTCCAGAATTCAGCATAGGTCTCAGGATCTCGACCTTGTTTTTCCAGAGCGACCTGCGTGAAGGAAATCGGCGCGATCAAAGAATCCGGCCAGACGTAAAGCGATTTGCCCTGAGCTTCAGGACCCCATTCTTCAGGCAGGGGAATGCCCCAGGAAACATCGCGTGTGAGCGAGCGATGCGCCCAGCTATCGATGAGTTCGGTTGGAATGCCCGCTTCTTCGAGCATCGCCTGACCAGCAAGCAACTGGGTGCGATCGTCGAAGGTGGCCGCTACTTTCTTGCCTGCCGCGTATTTGCTCTTATGCTTAGGCAGGGCAGCCTTGAGTTCTTTGTAGCGCGCTTCGTGCACGTTATCAAAGCGCAGGGCAGGCAGGACTGTCTGAATCACCTCGTTGAAGACGGCGGTTCGCCACTTCTTCTCTTTACCTTGAATCCAGACGCGCATAACTTCCGCGACTTTCCACATATCGAGCCACCAGTGGAGAGTCTCGCGCAGCTCGGGGACAGCTTCGCTCAAAGCACTTTTAGGTTCGAGCAGTTCGTCGGGATTATATTTCGTGCCGCAACGGTCGCATTCATCGCTGTAGGCACTGAGATTGTCGCATTTTGGATTGGGACATTTGCCGCGCACGAAGCGATCTTGGAGAAATCGTTTGAGCTGGGGATCGTACCACTGACGGCTCACGCGTTTTTCGAGGAGCCCGTTCTTGTCAAGTTGGCGCAAAAAAGATTGAACCACCTGCTTATGGCGTGGAAAGCACTCGGGGCGCGAAGTTCCAGTATACGCATCCATGCTAATGCCAAAGCGATCCAGCGTGGTCTTATGTCGGGCATGAATCCCGTCAATAAATTCACGGATGGGAACGCCCGCCTGCAAGGCAGCCAGTTCGCTGGTCGAGCCATGGTCGTCCGTCCCGCACACAAACAGGACATGCTGCGGATCAATCAGCATTCTTTGCCAACGCGCGTAAATATCAGGTGGAATGAGCGCTCCCGCGAGGTGGCCGAGGTGGAGCGGGCCATTCGCGTAGGGCATACCAGCAGTTATGACAGCCCTTTTAGGGCGAAATACTTGGCTCTTTATGTCTTCAAAATCCATGCGACTTCCTGCGTTGGGATACAGCTTGGGTAGATAAAATAGGCGAGGAGCGCCTGGAAGTTAATGAGAAAATCAGAGGAAGGGGAATTTTAATTCAAAACGGGGGGCGGCGGCAAAGAGGTCGAGACGGGCCTCGGGTCAGAGTTACACCTTAGTTTCAATGACGCGAGACCCTCTCGGGTCACAGGCTTGGGCACATTCCCGCTCAGAGCATCGCGTCCTGCTGCTGACTGTCGCCCATCGTCGTCGAGGTCGTATCGCCGTCCAGCTCCATATCCTCGTCCTCGAGCATCATCGCCAAATGTTCTTTGACGTCCTGCACGGCTTTCATGTCCATCTGCTTCAATTGATTGAGGAGCTGGATACAATCTTCGGAGTTTTCCGCTTGGGCATCCCTGAGATATTTGTCATAGGCCTGCAAGCCCTCAGCCTTCGAATGAAGAATGGTGACCCAGTCGTACAACAGATTGCTGATCGGTGTCTGATTCTGAGTGGAATTTTCCATGACGCTTTCCTTTCTTGGATTGAGTGATACATACCAGCCTCAACTGCAATGAAGGTGCCACAGCTCTTCCCATCTGTTCATACGCGACGGATGACGCCGCGCTCGCGTCTGTGTTCTCGCGGTAGAGTGTCTGGGGCCTCCTTCAATTGAAGTATATTTCATACGGCCAAGCGAGAAAGTGATACATCAGTTCAGTTTGCAGGTTCCTTTTGGTAGGTTCATTCTTCTCTCGGATGGGGGAGCGCAGAAACGATTTACCGTCTGTAAGGTGCCCTGAACAATTAAAAAAAGAGACTGTTCTTTCTTCCCTGTGATGGAATCACGAATTAACTATTCTACGGAAAAAATCTACTTGGCCCTGAGTTTTGTGCCCTCGCTGATGGACAGGCAGAAGCTGTCTTATTTTGGAACATCTCCTGCACAAGTCTAGAAAGGGAGCTCAGGTTTCATCATCAAATAAAAGTTGAAC
Organism: Oligoflexaceae bacterium; assembly: GCA_947474445.1. Lineage (GTDB taxonomy): Bacteria > Bdellovibrionota_B > Oligoflexia > Oligoflexales > Oligoflexaceae > Oligoflexus. The sequence continues at coordinate 4,451 of CANJJY010000198.1, read as the reverse complement.
TCGAGCTCAATGGTATCAGCTTTAGACAAGAGGTTCATATGCCAGGCACACGCAAAGACTCCGACAAAGGCAAATCCGAACGCGGTTTTGCCGCCATGGACGAGGAAAAACAAAAAGAGATCGCATCGAAAGGGGGCAAAGCCGCCCATGAGAGCGGCAATGCCCATGAATTCACGTCTGAAGAAGCGCGTGAAGCGGGCCGTAAAGGTGGAAAAGCTGCCCATGAAAGTGGCAATGCCCATGAATTTACGTCTGACGAAGCGCGTGAAGCGGGTCGCAAAGGTGGCAAGGCAGCACACGAAAGCGGCAACGCTCATCAATTTGATTCCGAAGAAGCGCGCGAAGCAGGTCGCAAGGGTGGCAAAGCTACCCAGGACAGTTCGCGTTCTCAAAAACTAGAAGAAGACGACGAAGACGAAGAGAGCAGCGGTCGCGGTCGTCAAGGTCGTCCGTCTCCGCAGTAAGCCCGTTCCCTTGTTCGTGTCATCTCCAGCGGTACTCGCCAAAACCTTGGCGCTCATTCAGGGAGGAACGAAACTTCTGAAGTTTCGTTCTTCTTCTTCGTTTGGACCTGATATAGCCTAGGGTTTTTTTGCGATGAAATGTACGTAGCGCGCTATATCCCGATAGGGCGAAAGCCTGCGGTACTTCCTTTCGAGGAAAATAATATCCTCGTCGCTGATCTCTTCGAGGTTCTTTGGCGTGAGATAATCAAAAAAGCAACGGATCCCCGCTTCCAGCTCGATCGACAGACCAAGGTCGAGCAAGGTAGAACGAACAGTTTCCGGGACGATGGGATGGGGGGGACTCAGACTCTGGGGATTGTGATTGCTGTAATCCCCGCGTTTGATCTTCGCCAGATTACCTTTGACCAGACTGTTGAATACGCTCCGATGCAGATTATAGACCGTGAGCGACAGATATCCCCCCGGCTTCAACGATGCCGCCGCGACTTCGAGCAAACGATAGGGCTCTTCGAGCCATTCAAGCACAGCATGCAAACAGACCAGATCCGCCTTTTCGCCTCCAGCAAGCGACACCTGAGCGGACTCATGAACGACCGTCACGGAGACCCCGGTAGCCGCGGCGACGCTTCGGGTATGATCAACCATTTTGGCGGATAAATCACTGGCGCGCACGCGATGACCCATGCCGGCCAACCAGACACTCATGTCACCCAGGCCACAGCCCACGTCCAAAACATCGCAGTGGCCATCCTCTAAACCCGTGACGATCTCCCGAAGATCCTCGCGAATCAAAATTTCGCGGAGTCGCCCCTTGTCGCCACTCTTGATATTGCGACGAAAACGCTCGAACAGATCATCAAAATTTCTATCTTCAGACAAGGGATTGAGTCCTCGCAATCGGGGGTCAGACAAAGATCGTCGTTTATAGCAGGGATGGTGAGAAGCATTGAAGGAAAAAGCTCAGGAGCGGGAGTGAGGGCCATCGTTTCATCTTACGACCGTTGGCCCCTCTGGTGTTAGGAAGCATGCTGACTCGATGCGAGGGCCTGGCGGTGCGCCTGGACACCTTGGCTGCTCAGGTAGTCGCGTCTTTCACTCTGATAGTAAAAGCTCCGCTTCGCCTGCTTTCTCTTTAAAATCCGTTTCAGCACTCTCAGATAAATTTGGGACACTCTAATCTTGGACATCGCGTTTCTCCTTTTTTCTAGCGCGTGACGACCTCTCTATTCCACGTTGCGTGCCAAGCATTTAATTTAATTATTTCATATAGTTATCAGTCGCCTTCAGAGCCCTTTGGGCCGGACTGGGACAGAGAACGGTCTTTGCCTTGCGGATTGTCCCATTTTCGGCCATTTCTGCTAGAGTCAGATCTGAGCGAACCTTGACGAGGACGACCGCATACATGAAGCAGCGCATCCTTCATCTCGATGATGATCCTATCTTTCGACAGCAGGTTCGGGACATTCTGAGCGGAGGAGCCTATGAGCTCGCTTCGTTTCACGATCCGAAAGGCCTTTGGCAGTCGCTCGAGCAGGGACAGGAGCCGGCCGTCGTCATCCTCGATATCTTCCTCGATACACCGGGCGAAGACGGCCGCAATCTCGCCAAACAGCTTCGCGTGCGTCTTCCGCGCAGCATGATCATCATGTGTTCAGACCTTCAAGATCACCGGACCGTGCACGCCTGCATGGCTCGCGGGGCTGATGACTTTTTGTTTAAAGGTCAGGATGAATCGCACTTGCGCGAGCGCATCGATGCCGCCAGCCATGAATATCTGCGTCGCTGTGAGCGCGCGCTCCCTCAAGTTCAACCCGAACTGCCTCACATAGCCGGGCAAACGGCCCGCGATCTCGCCGAACGCATTCCCCGTTTGATTCAGTCCGCCCTCAGCGCGATTCACATCAAGGGGGAAACCGGAACCGGCAAAGAAGTGGTAGCCGACATCTTCGCCGCTCGGCTCGACAAAAAGCAGCCTTTCATTCGCGTTCACTGCGGAACCTTCCCGGCAGGGCTGATTGAATCTGAACTATTCGGTCACGTAAAAGGTGCCTTCACGGGCGCTCAACAAAACAAAGTCGGGCTCTTCGAACAAGCCAACGGCGGCTGGATCTTTCTCGATGAAGTCGCCACGCTCAGCCCCACCGCGCAGATCGCGCTGCTTCGCGTTCTTGAAAACCAAGAACTCCGTCCCGTGGGCGCCACCGTCTCGAAAAAAATAGTGGTCCGCGTCCTCTCCGCCACCAACGAAGACCTCGCGCAGCTCGTCGAGGCCGGCACCTTCCGTCGCGACCTCTGGCAGAGACTGTGCGAAGCGATCATCGAGCTCCCTCCGCTCGCAGAGAGAAAGGCCGAAATCGACGAGTTGGCTCCGCTTTTCTGTGGGACGATGCGCGGCGGCCCCTACGAGCTGAGCGCCGCGGCCCTCCAAGTTCTCAAGCAATACGACTGGCGCCACGGCAATATCCGAGAACTGCGCAACTGCCTCCGCGCCATGACCGAACATGCTTACGGCGGAGTGATGAGTCCTTCGGCAATTCCCGCCTATATCTGGACTCGGATCGATGATGACGCGAAGCTACCCCGCGCGGAAACCCAAAGTGGTAAAGGCCAGATCCTGATCGAATGGGACCCAGCGGCCCCCATTCAATTCGAAGTCTTGAGCATGCGTCTTCTCTTAGGCCTCATTCGCTCCTGCTTTGCTGCGTCGGGACACATGACCCTCCGTCAGCTCTCTAAGCAGCTCGACATTCCCCGTTCAACTTTATCCACTCGGCTCCATTCTTTGGTGCGCCAGGGTCTCATCGAAGGGCACGATTTGAAAGCGATGGTCAACATCCAGTTTGAACCGACCAGAAGTGGAGCAAACCCCGATGTCTAAGTCACTCGACATGACGCGAACTGATGCGTGGAGCATCAGCACAGACGGTGAATTCCTCCAGGCCACTCTCAAGCTTTCCTTGGATGCGGAAGCCGTCGCTGCGCGTCGGCAGCTCTATCATGACTACTTAGCTGCGACGCGGACTCTTCGCTATCTAGCCCAAAAGGCCTTAGATCCAAACGATGAAAATCTAAAGGCTGCTTTACAAAAACACATGCAGAACCTCGATCGCATCAAAACCTGGCTTGTCGATCCTCTGCTCCATCCGGATCAAACCCATGATTGACCGCGAGAGAGGCGAGAGTCTTCACGTGTATCTGCCTCGGCTGCCCTGCCTCGACTCGAGGGGGGAACTGACATGGATCGAAGAATTCTACTGGACCAATTGCGGAGCTCGGCTTCTCGAACTCCGCGCCGATGGTTCATCCGAGAGGAGTCTGCTCGATTCCTGCACGATTCATAAGGAAGGAACCTGCTATCGTTTGCAGGTCAAAAAAGGCATTCTCTTGAGCGATGGTTCCGAGCTGACGGGTCAAGACGTCATCGACTCTCTTCTGCGCATCGCAGCGGATCCTCTATCGCTCACGCAGCTCGGCTCCCTCCTGCTCCACCGCGGCGCAGAGATGGCCAAGAGTTTTAAGCTCCACGCTCGCTATCGCTTAGAAATCTATCTGGCTGAGCCTATCGCCGATCTGCTCGAGCGTTTGGCTGCACCGAGCGCCTGGATAGGACGCCCTTCAGCTCCCGAGCTCAGTCTTGGTGAATGGATCCCTCGCAGTATCGATGCGAAACGAATGATCCTGCGTCCGCATCCTTTCCGGTCTGCGGAAATCAGCTATGCAGAAATCATCCTGGAAAGCTCTGATCAAGCACCGCCGCATTTCACTGCGCACGGTCCTGCGAGTCTCTCGCTGCTCCCAGGAACTCTCGCCAAAGCGCCCTTGACCAACGCCCTGAGCGAGACCACGACGGTGAATCTAAGGCCTCAATTTCTCATCGGCCTGTGGTTGCATGCCGACGCTCAAAAACGCGGTGGAACCGACATCCTCCGCGCTGCCTTGCAGGCCTTTGCCCGTCAGCGGAGTACCTGGCGCAAATCGCGGCTG
>CANJJY010000197.1 GCA_947474445.1 Oligoflexaceae bacterium | reverse complement strand
TAAGTTAAACCATGTATGTATTGACAACTGCAAAGAAAATTGTGGTTCCAGTACAGAAAGCGTCAACCCTGTGCGGAAAGAGGATGTTGCAATGGCACTTGTACCTGTTGTCGTTGAACAAACGAATCGAGGCGAGCGGTCCTGGGACATTTACTCACGTCTGCTCCAAGAGCGGATCGTGATGCTAGGTTCCCCAATCTATGACGAGATTGCGAACGTCATAGTTGCACAGCTGCTCTACCTCGAGAGTGTTGATCCAGAGAAGGACATCAGTTTCTACATCAACTCTCCTGGGGGTTCTGTAACGGCTGGTCTCGCGATTTATGATTGTATGCAGCTGATCCGTCCCGACGTCCGCACCTACTGTATCGGACAGTGTGCGAGTATGGGAGCCTGGCTCTTGGCAGCGGGCGCACCCGGTAAGCGACACGCACTTCCTAATGCGCGCATCATGATTCACCAGCCCCTCGGCGGTGCAGGTGGTCAAGCGACAGATATCGATATTCATGCTCAAGAGATCATTAAGATGAAAGCTAAGATGGCGAGCCTTCTGTCGAGCCATACCAAGCGTTCCGTCGAACAGATCAACAAAGACATCGATCGCGATTTCTTTATGAGCGCCGAGCAAGCGAAAGAATATGGAATAGTCGATAATATAATCGCTCCGGCCAAGAAAACGCCGAAGAAAGATTAACCACTTACACGTGCCCGCGAGGTTTGATCCTGTGGCCATCCATCAAGTGCTGGCCGGACCTCAAAGCAGATCGAAGGGAGATGAGTTCTATGGCCAGCAAAGATAGCGGTCTGCACTGCAGCTTCTGTGGTAAGGGTCAAAAAGAAGTCAAAAAGCTGATTGCCGGTCCCAATGTATACATCTGTGACGAGTGTATTCAGCTTTGTAATGACATTATTGCCGAAGAAGTTGAAAAAGAGGAATTGCTGAATCCCAGCAATAAGATTCCAAACCCCAAAGACATCAAGCGTATCTTGGACGAATACGTCATCGGTCAAGAGCGAGCGAAGAAGATTCTATCGGTTGCGGTTCATAACCACTACAAGCGGATCGATCACAAATCGAGTCCAGATGAAGTGGAATTGACCAAATCCAATATTCTTCTCATCGGTCCAACAGGAAGCGGTAAAACGCTCCTCGCTCAGACTTTGGCACGTATTCTCAATGTACCTTTCACCATCTCTGATGCCACTAACTTGACGGAAGCCGGTTACGTGGGAGAAGACGTTGAGAACATTATTCTCAATCTCCTCCAGAATGCTGACTACGATGTCGAATTGGCTCAGAGAGGAATTGCCTACATCGATGAAATCGATAAGATTGCTCGTAAGGGAGACAATCCATCGATCACGCGCGATGTATCGGGTGAAGGCGTTCAGCAGGCCTTGCTCAAAATCATCGAGGGCACGATCGCTAACGTACCTCCTCGCGGTGGACGTAAGCATCCTCAGCAGGAGTTCCTGCAAGTCGATACGAGCAACGTCCTCTTCGTATGCGGGGGAGCTTTTGCCGGCCTCGAGGATATAGTCGCTCAGCGTATCGAGACCTCATCGCTCGGTTTCGGAGCTGAAATCCTCTCCAAACGCGAACGAAATGTCACCGATCTGCTCAATAAAGTGACAACGACCGACTTGGCGAAATTTGGTCTTATTCCTGAATTCATCGGTCGTCTCCCTGTGATCTGCTCTCTGGCGCAGCTCACCGAAGAAGCGATGATAGAAATTTTGACGAAGCCCAAAAACGCGATCATCAAGCAGTTCCAAAGACTTTTCGACTTCGAAAATGTCACCCTGAAGTTCACAGAAGGGGCTCTGCGCGCGGTCGTGAAAGAAGCTTTGAAACGCAAGACAGGCGCCCGCGGACTTCGCGCGATTCTCGAAGAAGGGATGCTCGAAATCATGTATGAGATCCCCTCTGAGAAGGCTATCAAAGAAGTTGTGATCACTGAAGAGTTGATCGTCAATGGTTCGCAGCCTATCCTCGTCTATCGAACTCCTGAAGAGCTTGCGGCATTTACGGCTGCAGCCGCACGGGAAACGAAAGATCGAGACTTCGGTACCGGTGGGACCTGAGTTGCCTCTAAGTAAATGACATCTTATCTACTGCGACTAGGAAAGGCTCGAAAGAGCCTTTTTGCTTTTTACCGCGAGTAATAGGACTGTCTTCCTCATATTTATTGCGCTAAGATACCTATATGAGATCATCAAGCATAGCGACCTATAGCGGCACCCGGCGGCAAAAGCAGGTGACGTCGAAGTGTACCCATGAGGAGGGAGACAAACAGTATGTCGGATGAGTCCAAAAACCCAGCATATAAGTCAGAGGCCGTCAGAATTCCGCTACTTCCTCTGCGTGATATCCTGGTTTTTCCGTCGACCGTCGTCCCACTCTTCGTAGGACGCGAAAAATCGATTCAAGCTCTGGAACAAGCCATGAGTACGAGTAAGGAAATCTTGCTCGCAGCTCAAATCAAAGCGAAGACCAACGAGCCCGCTCCCGAAGACATCTACACCGTCGGTACGATTTCGACCATCCTCCAGCTTTTGCGTCTTCCCGATGGAACGGTGAAAGTTCTCGTCGAAGGACAGAAAAGAGCGCGGATTCAAGAGTTCTTGCAGACGGAAGAATACTTCCTCGTCCGCGCAGAGCCCTTGGTCGAAGTGCGTGGTCAAGGCGTAGAGAACGAAGCGCTGGTTCGAACGGTTAAAATGTCTTTTGACAATTACGTTCGTTTGAACAAGCGCATTCCTCCTGAAATGCTCTTGTCCATCGCCTCCATGGAAGATGAGTCCAAGCTCGCTGACACTTTGGTTGCGCATTTGAGCAACCTCAAGCTGCAAGACAAACAGCGCCTGCTTGAAGAAACGAATCCTGCCAAGCGACTCGAGGATCTTTACGGATATATTCAATCCGAAATCGAGATCATGCGGGTCGAAAAGAAGATTAGAGCTCGCGTTAAACGTCAGATGGAAAAAACTCAGAAAGAGTACTATCTGAACGAACAGATGCAAGCGATCCAAAAAGAACTGGGCGACCGTGACGATGGCCGTCAGGAAATTTCCGAGCTGGAAAATCAGATCAAAACCAAGAAGCTATCTGACGAAGCTCGCGAAAAGCTCATGAAGGAAGTGAAGAAGCTCAAACACATGTCGCCGATGTCAGCTGAAGCGACCGTGGTGAGAAACTACATCGACACCGTCCTGACTTTGCCTTGGAATGATTTTTCGGAAGAGATTCGCGATACGATCTACGCGGAAGATGTCCTCAATCGCGACCACTTTGGTCTCGAGAAGGTCAAAGACCGCATCCTCGAGTATCTCTCGGTTCGCACCTTAGTGGATGAAATGAAGGGCCCAATTTTGTGCCTTGTAGGACCTCCAGGCGTGGGCAAGACTTCTTTGGCGCGCAGCGTTGCCACAGCCACAGGTCGACGGTTCGTGCGCGTGGCTCTCGGCGGCGTCAGGGACGAAGCAGAAATCCGCGGTCATCGACGGACTTATATAGGCTCCATGCCCGGTAAGATCATTCATGCCCTGAAAAAAGCCGGCAAATCCAATCCCATCATCCTTCTCGATGAGATTGACAAGCTGTCTCAGGACTTCCGCGGCGATCCTTCGTCGGCTTTGCTCGAAGTTCTCGATCCCGAGCAAAACCATACTTTCAGCGACCATTACCTTGATCTCGACTATGACCTTTCCAAGGTCCTCTTTCTAGCGACAGCCAACTCTTTGCACTCGATTCCCCGTCCGCTCCTCGATCGGATGGAAGTCATCACCCTGGCTGGTTACACGGAAGAAGAAAAAGCCTCGATCGCCCATCAGTACTTGATTCCAAAGCAGCTGAAAGAGAACGGACTCGAGAATCAGGATCTGAATTGGCAGCCAAAGGCCGTCCATGAGCTCATCCGCTACTATACCCGCGAATCCGGAGTGCGGAGTCTAGAGCGTGAAATCGCTTCGGTCTGCAGGAAGCTCGCTCGCAAGCACATGCGCAAGATCGAAAGCGATGCGCATGAAGAAGCCAAGAGCAAGTCAGATTCCAAAGAATTGAAGCCGATCAAAGACAAGATCAAGCTCGAACTCAATTCGATCAGCGAAAAGATCACTGAGAAAACAATCAACAAGTATCTGGGACCGCGCAAGTTCCGGATCGGCTATCAGAACTCACACCACGAAACCGGCATGTGTACAGGCATGGCTTGGACGGAAGTGGGTGGAGATCTGCTCGTGTGTGAAGTAGCTGTCGTGCCTGGTAACGGCAAACAGATCATCACGGGAAAACTCGGCGAAGTTATGACGGAATCAGCTCAAGCAGCCCTCAGTTATGTTCGCTCGAGAGCCAAATTCCTTAGCATCGCCGAAGACTTCTACACCAAGGTCGATATCCATATCCACGTCCCAGAAGGAGCGATCCCGAAAGACGGTCCCAGCGCGGGCGTGACGATGGCGACAGCACTCACGAGTGCACTCACCTTGAGACCAGTCAGCAAAGACGTGTCGATGACAGGTGAAATTACCTTGCGGGGACGCGTACTCGGTATCGGCGGCCTCAAAGAAAAGATCCTGGCTGCCCACCGCGGCGGAATACGCAAGATCATCATTCCCAAAGAGAATGAGAAGGATATTCTCGATCTACCCAAGAATATCCTCAAAGATCTGACGATCGTCCCCGTGGAGCATATGGATGCTGTGTTGATGCACGCCCTCGTTTGGAAGCATCCTGACGCAAACAGCGAAGTGCAGGACGAACTCTTCGAGAAGCTCAAAAAAGTCACAGAAGCAGAAACCCATGAATTAGCTTTCGCTCACTGAGCCTCATGAGCTCTCAATAGGCCGCAGACGATCCGTCTGCGGCCTTTTTTTATATGCTTCGATCGAGATCCTCCCAAAGCTCCCCACAAGGCAAAAAAGTGCCTTCATTTGCGCCCTTTGCAGCCGATAAGTCCCTCGTGGCAAAGGTCGGGTAGCGCGGAGACTTGGGCAATGTCCAAATTAGAAGGTAAAACCAAAGGGAAACAGGCGACTTCTCGGAGCAGCAGTCCCGAGGATCGCATAGAATTCGTCGAAGGCCTCAAGCGGCGATGGATGGCGACGGTCGATGCCATCGTCGATCCTCTGATGCTGATCGACAAAGACTTTAAGATTTTACAGGCCAACCGCGCCCTCGCTCAACAGGCCAAGCGAGACATCAAAGAAGTGATCGGCAGCAAATGCTATGAGATGTTTGCAGCCCGAAAGACTCCTTGTCCCGGTTGCCAGATGAAAAAGCATCTACAAACTCACGAGTCGACCACCTTTGAGCTGAAACCCACGGCAGAGGGTCGCTACTTCGAGGTAAACACCCAGCCTATCACCGATAATAGCGGGCAATTGGAAGGATCTCTTCACATCTACCGGGACCGGACGCTGGCCCATCAGCTGCAGACGCAATTGATTCAGAACGAAAAATTGGCTTCGATCGGCCTTCTCGCCGGCGGTATAGCCCACGAGCTGAACAATCCTCTCGGTGGGATCCTCTTGTTTTCTCAGATGCTCCTGCGCACTATGGAAAAAACTAACACTCATTATCAGGATGTGGAGGAAATCGAGTCAGCCGCCAAACGCTGCAAATCCATCGTCGAAAACCTGCTCGATTTTGCGCGCCAGCAACCCGCCTTGATCGACAAGAAGAGTCATCAGGAACAGTTTGAATTGCAGGAAGTCATGGGTTCGGCCCTCCGCTTTTGCAATGTCGGTGGAGCTGTCGACAAGGTCGATATCATCGAAGATATGGACGCGGAAGGAACTCCGGCCGTCGGCAATCGCAATAAGCTCACCCAGGTATTCCTCAATCTCATTCAGAACGCAGTTCAGGCCATGCCTAGTGGGGGTCGCCTGACTCTCAAGGCGTATCGCCTTGATGATGAGAGAGGTTCGTGGTCAGTGGGTGAAATCATCGATACCGGAGTCGGTATTCCCAACGATCAGCTGAAAAAAATCTTCGATCCCTTCTTTACGAGCAAATCCGAAGGCGAAGGGACCGGACTCGGATTGTCGATCTGTCATGGCATCGTTCAGGATGTCGGTGGATTCATTGAAGTAGAAAGCAAGCTGCACAAAGGCAGTTGCTTTCGCGTGCTGATTCCGAGGCCTCAAAACCTATCTGCGACAGGAAGCTAAAGTGGAATTGCTGAGACAATGGCGCAAGCCCGAGACCCAAGTTTTCCTCCTCCAGTTGTTTATGACAACCGTGATGAGTATTTGGCTCACGCTCGGCATCGCACCCGACGTGTCAGGCCCCAAAACTATCTTTTTGGTTCTCTTTGCCGGAAATATCTTTGCCGCCACGTTCAGTGGACTGCTGGCCATTAATATTCTGCTTCGCAAAGGCACTTGGCCCGAGCAACTCATGCATGTCATGACTATTGCGCTCGCCTGCCTCGGACTAGGACTCGTGCAAAGTCTGTCGTCCTATGCGCTGCCTTTCGGAATGAGCCACGGTCTGATGGTGCTTTGCTTCTTCGTCATCGGCATCGCGTCAGATGAATTCTTCAATGCGATTGCTGGCATGCAGCGATCCGAACGCGTGAGTCTCGCCGTTTGCCTCGCCCTAACTTTTATGACGCCGACGATCTGGGAAGCTCGTTCACTAGCCCTGCAGAGTCCTGAAGAAGCCAATTTGAGAATGGCTCGTTGGGCTTACCTCAGCCTGGTTCTCTATCCTCTTTACGTTTGGACGATTCAGCTGCTCGCTCATCAAAAACAAAAAGAAGATGGTAGTCATGGCGCAAGCGAAGGCAAATACAAGAGACTAGACCGCGATCGACGAGGCGTCCATGATACCGAAGTCAAATCAAGATTCGGCCACTCCCAAACGCGAAGTTTGCGAGCGGAATTCACGCGCAAGATATCCGGCAATTTTCTCTTTCTCAGCGGCTCTTGGATCGCAGCCCTTACCAACTTTATACTCTGCCAGATGACCCTTTCTACCTTTGGCCAGTCTGCTCATGCATCTCCTTGGGTGGGGTCAAAAGCACTGTGGGCGGCGGCGACTCTACAAGCATTTCCTTGCCTGATCTGGAGCGTGCGTTCGTGGATCCTAGCGCATAGACGCCCGAGGCATATCCGGAGTCAATCGGTCCTCAACATCAAACGCGCAGCGAGTCTGCTCGAACAGCATCACTATGGCCAGGGGAGTAAAAAAGAAACGTGGCTCGGGTACCGAACCGCAGTCTTGATGATCGATCATGACCCCAACGAGGAATGTCGCACGCATCTTCCATCCTTTCTTTACCGGGCGCGCCAGCTCCAATGTGAACAGATTATCCATCGCGCTTTCGGCGAGCAGATTACCAGCCTCAACGCGGCGGGCTCTCAGCTGACCGTCGCCGTCGATTCAGAGCGCACCCTTTCGAGCTGCACTGAGGCTCTCCTCATTCTAACGGTGCTCTATCTAGATGCTCTCCCCCTCATCGAAAGACGACTCAAGCATCTAGTCCGTCTGATGCCGTTGCTCGATCCAGAATTGGGTCGTTCCCTCTCGGAAACTCGCATCGAGGCCCTATTCAGCCGACTTCAGGGATTTTTTCATCTCGATTTCAGCTGGATCGATCAATCTATGCAGAGCGATTCTCAAGAGGCTCAGATAGAAATCCGCTTGGAAAATCTCAATCCACGCGAACGCCATCGTGTCCTCGCTCAGCTGAGCGCGGCCCAGTGGTTAGGTAATTTCATTTGGATCAGCGATGCCGCCCGCGAACAATTGAAAAGCGAATCTCCTTTTCTCGCCTCCACCATTGAACGCTGGCCCATACAGATCGAACAGAGTCACGGTCGCTCCTTAGAAACGGCCATATTCCTGATCAAATTCGAAAACCTCATCCCACGCCTGCAGCGATATTTTAGCCTCGATTCGGTCCGCGAAAGATTGGCTCCGCGTCCTCTCCCAGATCCGACGCAGCAATTGATCGACAAGGCTCAGATTCAAATTAATGAGAGCCGCGATTTGAAAGACCTGCAATCTATTCTCGATACGATTCGCCATCATGAGTGGCAGGGCTTTCGTTCAAAAGATACGGCGCTCGACCTCATCCTCCGCCTAGTCGCTCAATGCGAAGTTATGGCGAACAAACAGATTATTCAAAGCGATCAGCAGGGTTCTTTTCGCCGCCAAGCACGCGAACTCGTTCAAGAGATCGGCTATCCTTCGCAGGAGCTACATGCCGCGCACATGAGAAAGCTCGAGATTCGTCAGGTTCATGAATTGC
>CANJJY010000196.1 GCA_947474445.1 Oligoflexaceae bacterium | reverse complement strand
TTCCATATCCACCGATGAGCCACAGGCGTCCGGAGGTATCGACCCAGCCACCGGCTCCATGTCGCCTAGAGGGGTTCGAGCTGTTATCGAGGACACCGAGAAAGCCCCAATGCCCGTTCGATCCCACGTCGTTCCTTTTCAAAGTCCAGGCCGCGATCGACGTGTCGAACATCCACATATCATCTTTGAAACCATTGCCACTCGTACCCCCAAAAACCCAGATGCTTCCATCAGCCATGGGCCAGCCCGTCATATAACTGCGGCCACCTGGTTCACTGGCGCTTGCGCTCACGTCATAGGCTGATGAACCAGCCACCCATGTCCAGTATTTGGTCGTAAGATCGAAAGACCAAACATCGTCGAGATTCCCCGTACCGGAAGAACCAACACCATTGCCGCCAAAGAGCCAGAATTTACCCTGGCCGATCCAGCCGACAGCGCCCGCACGCGCGCCGGGTGTGGCACTCGGATTGGGAGTTCCCTGCGAATAATAGGATCCGGCGCTTCCGGCCGCATTGCTGCCTTTTTCCCAGTTCCAATGGCCATTCGCGATATTGTAGGACCACAGATCATTGAGTTTGCCAGGTGCGCCTGTGCTATCCAAGCCATCGCCACCGAACAGCCAGAGCTTTTGACTGCCGACATCGTACCAAGTCACCGCATTGCGGCGGCCACTGGGGAACTCGACGGTACTATCGGCATTTAAATTGGTATAGTCACCGGGGCTATTGTAAGAAATTGTCCCTGAAACCCAGGTCCAAAGATTGGTGTTCATATCGTAGGACCAAAGGTCATTCATCAAGGCGCCATTCGCTGTGACCAGACCTCCGAACATCCAGAGATTGCCACTCGAGTCTTTCCACGTCGCAGCCCCTGAGCGGTTACCAGGATCGTTGCTTCCATCCGCTACCCCCTTGGTACCAGACGAGCCAAATGAGTTGATCGCACTCGAGCCCCGCATCCATCTTAGATCTGGCGTTGCAAAGTAGCCATTGATAGCGTTGACGCTGACGGTTGGGGGATTGATGCCGCTGCTGCGATCGAGCCTGATGCGATAGGTCGTGCCAGGAGTCACGGCCGGAGAAAAATTGATGGCATTTGTTTCGTCGCGCACATTGCAGGATGCGACAGCGTTAGTTCCTAGGCCCGGATCTGCACTTCCTGGGATTTTACCGCAGGAATTGAGGCTAGCATCAGGTCCGATGAAGTGAAATGGGATATTCCCGGCCGATGGGGTCCACAGCATCTCATACACGCAGTTTTGTGTCTGCTTGAGAATGCGATCGGCATTCTGTGCGATCACATTGCCAGCGGGACCACCGAGTGTCATCTGTCCTGTGCAAGTGGGCGCAAGCTGGACGACTGACAACTTTTTTATGCCGCCGTCTGTATAGAGATCGATGCGATGGGCACTATTCGAATAGGTGTTGAGCTGAACAGAGGAATAGGTCCCCGTGCAATCGAGACGTTTGAGTGCATCGCCCGACCCCATAGGACTTAAGGAGTAATTCATGCCGCAGCTAAACGTTTGTCCGACATCGGTCACATGCATAGCATCCGATCCAGCCATCGCAGGGGTGTAGATGATCTGGTAGTGACAGCCTGACATTTTTTGAAACATGTTGCTGCCGGTCGGTGTCCCACCGAAGTCGCCGCCGACCAGGTAGTAGTCCTCTTGGCAATCGGCCGATGGATTGTAAGGGACCACGCTCAATTTCGCCTGGCCGGACGTTCTTAGATCCAGCTGCACTTTGTAGGAAGAATTGAGAGAAATCCCAGAGGGTAAGATCGCATTGGGTTGGGCGTTTGCAAAACCTCCGACACAGGCGGCATTGACCTGGCTGCCGCCTACGCTAGGCTGCGAGCTGCTGTCGATGGCACCACAGGTATAATTCATATCCTGGGCAATCAAGTGGAAAGGCTGATTGGTCGTCGGTGTCCATACCGTTTCGAAAAGACATTCCTGACCTTCTGACATCATTTTCTCAGGAGCGTTAAAGTAGCCCGTCGCACTATTTGTCTGGAGATAGAGGCTGTAATTACAGTGGGGTGATAGATCTTGAATATCGATATTACTCGGTTGACCTGACGTGGAATCGACGGTGAGGGCAAAGCGATAGCTGCGACCCTGTTCGATCAAGCTGCTGATCACATCCTGGGCAGCGTTGCAATAGAGGTAGCGGCTATCGTTAGTAGTAGAATTGGACGAGTAATTGTATGAAACACCACAGCGGAAGCTATCCGCCGCATTGCCAATTTTAAAGCCATAGCCGCTTGAACCCGAACCAGCATCGGCGACCCACTGATACTCATACTGGCAAGCTGTGTTAGGGACGCGGGTGAATTTATTCGTCGACATCGCGCTCCAAGCAGCCGCTGTCGGGCCAAGGAGGTAGTAGTCGTCAGGACAATTCACTTGCTTGGTGTTCTTCATAGAAAAGGTCGTCGTATCGCTACCGCTCGGATCGAAGCTGAGGCCATAGCGGACCTCGATATCGTAAACACCGGCCAGATATGCAATCGAGGAAAAATAACTGAGGGTAGATCCACAGGTTCCGTTTTGAACGTAGCCCTCACTGAAAAGCTGGGAACTCCCGCAGATCGTCGTTCCTGCCGCGTTTTGAAAGCTGAGATTCAGATATTCGTACGATAAAGAGCTCGTCACCGCTGAAAACTCGCAGGCACCGTGATGCTGCATGACATTCGAACCATCTGGGGGATCGAAGTTATAGTTGGAATATCCTTTAGCGGCGATCATATGCATGTTGCCCAAGGCGCAGGGAATAAGCGTAAACGTGATGAGCGGTGACGCTGATCCCGAGGCGAAATCAAGATCCACATTGTAGTTACCGCGAGGCATGATCATGAAGTCGTTGAAATAAGTGCTTGCCGTCGAGGCCGAACAGCTCAATGCTTCGGCGCTACCATCGGCGAGCAGAGTATGATTGGCACGGCCGCAGCGATACGATTTGTCTGGCCCCGTAAGTCCTATGCTTAGATTGCCGCTGGAAAATATCTGCGTATGGTAATGGCAAGCCGCAGTCTGTTGAAAGCTTGTGTAAAACATCGGCGCTGATGCATTGTTGGTCGTATGGAGCTCAAAGATAGACGTACCGTTGCAGAAATCCGGCAGACTGGGTGGAGTGTTGATGGTACCGGCTTGGGGCACGTTGACCCCGCTTGACCAGGGAGAAAGAGTCACTTGATTGAGCGAATCGGTACAAGAAAAGCGACCGTAGAGCGTGGCTGCTGTCGACATGGGCGCGGGGAAAGTCGTTTGCAGCGAAGTTCCTGTGTTAAATGTCGCCAAGGGAGTCGCTGCGGCCACATCCTGAGCGATGATAGCCTGACACTGGGAAAGCGTGACGCCAGCCATCGTATTCCCTATCAAGGTGAGGTTTCGCGTGGACGTATCGATTTGGAGCAATATGCTCGCCCATGTCATGCTCACTTGATTGCTAGTAGAGTTCTGAGCCGATGCGGGTGCAGCAGGAATCGTCAGGACAGCGGACCAGGGAGAAACCGTGCTGCGGCCTTCCTCGTCGGTACACTCAAAGCGCCCCAAACCGGTCGATTCTTCATTAGAATCGACGGGGACATTGATACTGAGGGTAACTGCTTCCACAAGCTTGCTTTCTGTCGCAGCCAAAGTACGTTGAAAGCGCGCTTTGCAGGCGCTTAATTTCCGGACTTCTGTCGTCACACCGACGAGGTTGATCGACCGACTGCTCGCGTCGAAGGTCATCGTCACGCTCGACCAGGCCACGAGGGGCAAAGGAATTTTGATTGCGGGAATCGAGACGACCGGCGTCCAGGTCGAAATAGTCTGGCGCCCCTGTTCGTCTATGCAACGAAAGCGACCGATCAAGGAGTGAGCGTCCGTTTTAGTAATCTTAATGGTTGCAAAAGTTTGGGATCCCGTGTCGAGCGTAATGCCCGAGTTCGCCGTAAGGCTAGGCAAGAGGTCGGCTTTGCAAGCGGTCAAGGTCTGGGCGTTGGTCGTCTTTGCCTTGATGGTGACTGATCGCGTTGCTTCATCGAACGTCATTTCACTAGGGTTCCAAGCTACCTGAGGGACTTCAGCTTTGGCGACAATGCTGGCTTCTGAAACAACCCCGGTCGATTCGATAACCGAGACTTTTTGTGCGTTGACGATAGGTTCAACCGTCGGAATCGACTTCGCTTCCAGCACAGGAGCTGCGACGATGGCTACCCAGTAAGCTCCGAAGTAGCCTTCAAAACTACAGGTCCCGTCGGCGTTGGTGGTGATCTTATCGCTAGGAATAATACCGGAAACGAGTTTTTCTCCAACAAATTGCTTGTAGAATACGGTGAGGTTACGCGTGCTCTGCAGGCGCAAGCCAGAACTGACGGGAATGGGCATATTGATCGTCAAGGGTTGTGATAGATTCACCGATTCTGAGGGGCGAATGATTAAACCGACACCGACGTTTTTAACCTCGACGGAATCGGTCAATCCCAATTCGCTGACCAAAGATGTTTCGCTGAGAGAAGAGGCTTCTTCGACGACCAGGTCCGCGGCGACTGATAGCGAGCCGGGCTGCAAGGTGATGCTCGATCCCGACAGGCGACCGCTCGATGGTGCCGTCAATTGTTGGGGAGACTTTGCATTAGGATCCATGGTTGCAGAAGACTTTTCTTCCGAGACCTGAGTCGTAGGCACCAGGCGAGCGGAACTATCAAGTACGGCGACCCGTCCAGCGGACTCAACCGGCATCTGAAAGCATGAGTTCAAACTCATACCGAGAATCAGAAAGATGAGACTGGATTGCTTCTGGAACATAGTCACCTCATGGTCTGCCGAATAACCGCCGTTCATAAGGATCCATCGGAGCCTTGGCAAGAAATATAAGGGGAGGCCAAATCTACTTAAAGTAGAGAGACTTAGGAGGCATCATTTTCGAGGACATCTGAGGGGATAAAGACAAAAAATGGCTTTGTGGAGCCAACATTTACCGAACATACAAATCTCAAAAAAAAGGCACCACCCTCCTAAGGGTCTGGTGCCTCATACAAGTTGATCGTGTGTGAAACAGAAATCAGCGAAACTCAGTCTTTTGAATCAGACTTTATCTTGCCGCTGGCTGTGTTTTCAATTTCTTTGGCGACGAGTGTTTCGATTTTGTCGACGCGCTTGCCTGCCACGAGCCTATCTTCCATCCGATACACTGCGCGCAGATCGGGACGTATCGTACCGATGGCAGCCGTCTCGCTGCTCTCGTCCAAACCGCGCACACCCATGACCGCTGATCGAGCGCGGGTTGAATCACCACCGCCGTCACCTGTTTGGCGAGCAGCCAGGGCCGCTTCGCGCAAGGCACCTTGGATGCCAGCGTCATCACCGGCTTGTCTTTGCACGGCCATCACGGATACGTATCCACTCTTGCCGTCTTTTGTTTTCACCTTCCAGTACATGCCCTCGCGATCGCTCGCATCGAGCGCTTCGCCTTTTTTAAGTTCGGTAATGACCTGGGCATCTTTCTTCGGTTCCGCGGTGATCTGCACGCCATCTTTCTTAGCTGCGACCGGCGCGGCCGCGACAGGTGCTGAGAGAGCCCAGCCTAGGATGAGAATCCCACAAGTCTTCAAGACTAAGATACGCATGTTCGCCTCCGGAATGATCCACTTGCTACTAGTGTAACTGCTCGGAGCTAGGGGGGCAAAGCTTGACGGTCTGAGAAAAAAAATCTCAGAGCCGCCTAAGCCATTGATATTTTGGAATTAATTTAGGCAAGTTTGAGCGTATGATAGCTCTTTTTTCCCTTGCGGATAAGGAGGCCTTCAGGATTTCTGAGGCGAGCGAGGTCGACGGCATACTGAAGATCACTGATTTTTTCGTTTTCGACGAGCAGACCGCCTTGTTCAATCAATCTACGGACTTCGCTTTTAGAAGGGAAAAGTCCGCTTTTGAGTAAGAGTTCGACGATATTGATGGAATCTCCAGCGATTCCAGCCGCGGGAATCGTGACGACGGGCGCATCGGGTTTAGCCCCTCCGCCTCCGAACAGCGAAGCGGCGCGCTCTTGAGCCTGACGCGCCTCAGCTTCTCCATGGACGAGTTTAGTCGCTTCGAAGGCGAGACGAATTTTGGCTTCATTGATCGCTTGGTCTTTGAGCGCGGCGAGGGCCTTGACCTCGGAGACGGGCAGATCGCTGAAGTAAAGGAGGCAGCGCTCGACCATTTCATCGTCGATGTTCCGGAAGTACTGGAAGAATTCGAAAGGCGACGTGAGTTTGGGGTCGATCCAGACGGCGCCTTTTTCCGTCTTGCCCATCTTTTTGCCTTCACTCGTCACCAGCAAGGGGACGGTTACGCAGAAGGCCTGCTTTTGTTCCTTTCGCCTTACGAGTTCCATGCCACCGAGCATGTTGCTCCACTGATCATCGCCGCCGAGCTGGACCGCGCAGTCTTCCGTCTTGTTCAAATGATAGAAATCGTAGCTCTGGAGGATCATGTAGTTGAATTCGAGAAACGACAGGCCTTTTTCCATCCGCTGCTTGAAGCAGTCGGCAGTCAGCATGCGATTGACCGAAAAATGCGCACCGATCTCGCGCAAGAAAGGAAGATAGGCCAAGGGCCTCAGCCAATCGGCGTTATTGACGACGATGCCTTTGCGCGGATCGGAGAGTTCGAGGAAGGGAGCCAGCTGCTGCTTAAAGAGTTCGGCCCGACCGTCGATCAGCTCTGAATCGGCCATCTGCCGCATCTCAGACTTGCCTGTCGGGTCACCGACCATCGCCGTGCCTCCGCCGAGGAGGACGATGACCCGATGACCCGCGCGCTGCCAGCGACGAAGGGCCAAGACAGGGAGGAGGTGGCCGACGTGAAGACTGTCAGCGGTGGGATCAAAGCCGGCATAGGCCGTGCGAACGCCCCCAGCAAGATAGTCACGCAATTCGTCCTCATGCGTGATCTGCGCGAGCATCCCTCTTTCTTTCATCACCTCGAGAAATCCCATACCCGTCCTCTCTACTCTGTTCGGCTGACGTAGCTATCGGTCTGGCTACTTCAAGACTGTAAAACTGTCCTCTCATATAACAAGGCAGTGGCCGTATCGACAAGCTCCGGGACAGCAAAACCCGCAGATGAATCGTCTCCGTGACACTAAAAGCAGGTAAAAGCAGGGGATTGACTGTCTCCGTGACACTTGCGAAAGGAAATGTTGCGCTTCTAATGTGGTATAATCGACATATCAATCCTCCATAAGGAAGTCGGGTATGACGACGCCGGATACAGCCCGTAACTTAGTCGAATTGGCGAGCCCACTTTTGGTCATTGGAGCGGCCTACACAGGCAAATCTGAAATGGCCCATGCTGCGTGCCGTGCGGCAGCTCGCACGGCCGTCATTGGCACGGCCGACCTGAGCGAAGGCCTTCTGCGCGCGCGGGTCGAAGAGCTGCAAAAGCAAAGACCCTCGCACTGGCAAAATATAGAAGGCATCGAGGATTTAGGAGCACAGGTTCGGAAACTCAGCGGGGAATTCGAACAGATCCTGCTCGATTCGATCAATCAGTGGGTCGCCCAGCATATGTTGAGTAACCTTCAAAAGTATTCTCTCGATCAACTGAGCCTGCATCTCGAATATCTGACTCGGGATCTCGTGAGCGCGATCACCGAAGCTCCCTGTCGCATCATCATTGTTTCCAGCGAAGTCGGTGCGGGTATTTCTCCGCCGCGCCCCATCGCGCGCACCTTTCGCCAGCTGGTCGGACGGATCAATTGCCGCTTAGCAGCGGCCTGCCCCACCGTGATCCAAGTGACAGCCGGCATCCCAATGACGCTCAAGGGTGTTCCGCTCTCAGCTACTAGTAGCCAGCATTTCTAGCGAGATCGATGGCTAGTTCTGAAGAAAACGCGCCCGCTGGGGGATCATCTCTATCGCAAGGCCCATCGGATTCTCCTGGTTGTTTGATCCAGAGATAGGCATCGAGGCCTACCAGAGAGGTCTTCGACGTGGGATTCTCTCCTAACGCGCGGCCGCGCGGATTACAAAGGTCAGCTCCAGCTTGAGGGGAAGGACCTTTGCCGTTGCGCCCGGTATCAATCACAAATGTTTTCGTGGGAAAGCGCTTGCGAAGTTCCATACCGCGTTCGCTGCTGATTCGCGTGGTTTGATACCCGCCGGTATTAATCGCAAAGCCACGCGCCCATTCGATACCGGACTTTTCCAGTTGCAAAGCCACCTCGTCAAGCTTGAGACTTTGACTGCCTGCATCGATATAGATGAGGGCCTGACGCGCTCGATTCAGCTCCTTG
>CANJJY010000195.1 GCA_947474445.1 Oligoflexaceae bacterium | reverse complement strand
TGCAGCTCGACCAGTGCGATCGCTTGGTCGATCGGTAGGCTCTTTTGAAAAAAACTGGCAAACAGCTGTAGCGTTTCGCGGACAGTCATCTTTTTATAGAGCTGGGTGTCCTGCAGCATGACGCCGACCTGTTCCATGATGCGAGCGCGATGCTTCCTCAGGTCGAGGCCAAAGATTTCGATCTCACCGCTATCAGGAGCGGTCAGGCCTTCCAGCATTTCAACCGTCGTGGTTTTGCCCGCCCCGTTAGGGCCGAGGAGAGCCAGACATTCACCGGCTTTCAGTTCGAGACTCAGCTCGTCGACAGCCGTCAATTTGCCAAATTGTTTGCGCAGGCGACGCGCGCTGAGAATTGATTCCATCATTGACGTCCAGATGCTAAAAAGGTGGATTGTAATGGCCGAAAGTTCAGAACACAAGTCTAGAACAGCGTTCTATCCCTTGCGACTCAGCCCCTTTCCCCCGATCCGGGTCGCGGCGAGTCGGAGCCAGATAAAGAGACATCGATGACAGAAACAGCCGATTTAATCATAGCCGGTGCAGGACTCGCAGGACTTTTGAGTCTGCGTCATCTCAGTGAAAAATATCCGACCTGGAAGATCGTCCTGCTCGAACGAGAAGAGCAGATCGGGGGCCGCTTGCGCTCAACGCGCGATGGCAATTGGAATTGTGGACTGCAAGGTATCGGCGCTGATCTGTTCGACTACGTCTCTCAGGCTTTATCCCCCGAAGATCTCGCGCAGGTAAAGCGATTCGAACGCGCAGGTGTCATGACCGCTCAGAAAATCAGCGATTTCCCTTTCTCTCAAATCTCTGCTGCCGAAATGGCTCGCGGACTGGGTGGCGCCGCTGCGGCTCGCGATTGGGCGCCTGTCGAAGAACTTTTTTCGACCGTCCTGACCGACGCAGATGCGCCAGAACAGGCTTTCTCGCAGGTCTGGAAAGGCGATCGCAAGAGCGCGGCCCTCGTTGTTCTCGAACATTTGGGACGTCTCTGGGGCTTTCCTGAATTGAATTCTGCACCTGGTCGCAGTTTGATTGCGCGGGCGCAGCAGTTTCGTCGCGGTCAGTGGGCAGCGCCTTGGGACCAACTCTTTCAACGCTGCCTGGAAGCCTGCGGCGAACAGCTGACAGTCGCCTGCGGCTCGCAGATCATGGCAGCGCGCTACGAAGCGAAAATGTGGACCGTGGCCAGCACGCGCGGCTCATTTCAAGCGCAGCGCCTGCTCGTGGCGCAGAGTCCCTGGGAAGCAATCGCCTGGCTACCCAAAGATTTTTGGCCCAACTCCCTGCTCAATCTCAGTTCCAAAGCCAAGGCCGTCAGTCTGTTGGTCCTCTCCGATATCGTGAGTGCACCCTGCTCGCAGTTGCCTGAAGTTTTGCTGATACCCGCCGAAGATGTCCAGGTCATCAGTCAGGGTCAGCAGATCGTCTATCAAGCGACTCTCAATTTTGAACTGACTGTGCAAGCTCCCGCAGTCGTCAAAGCTGTGAAACGATTGAAACGGGCGAAGAAAAAACTCCACGCGGCTCTGCCCGAGCTCGGCCCCCTCAGCGATACGGATCACATCGCTCTCTTGCCCGTCGGTTGGGCGCATGCGGCCTCGCCTCAGGAGCAAAGGTGGTTTGATAAAGTCGATGCGCAGGCGATTCAAAAGCCGCATTTGGGCTATTGCGGCGATTCCTACGGCGGCGAAGCGGACAGCGATCGCAATCTCATGGCATCGGTGGAAGCCTTAAGGCGGGCTTGGAGCTGAGATTTTCCAGCGGCTGGCGACGCCGAGGTAGGGCACAACGGAAGCCTTGTCTCGCCTGAACTCTTCCTTTATAGTCCTCGCTTTCCCGCTCCTTTTCCTATCTAGCCAAGAAGGTGACGGCATGAGTGCACAAATCATCGATGGCAAAGCCATCGCTCAAGAAATAAAAGCGCAGCTCAAAGCGAAGGTCGAAATCATCCGTTCGTTTGGGAAGAGGGCTCCTTGTTTGGCCGTCGTTCTCGTCGGTAACGATCCAGCCAGCGAAGTCTATGTTGGGCACAAAAAAAAGGCTTGCGCCGAAGTTGGGATCGAGAGTCGCTCGCTGATGCTGCCGGCCGATACGAGCCAAGAAATGTTGGAGCAGCATTTGCGTCAGCTCAACGCGGATGATGGCGTCGATGGTATCCTCTTGCAACTCCCCTTGCCGAAACATCTCAGCAGTCAGCAGGCAATCGATCTGATTTCACCAGCGAAGGATGTCGATGGACTCACGCCAATCAGCCAAGGGCTTTTGGTTTGGCGTCGCACGGGTCACGTCTCGTGCACGCCGCTCGGTGTTATGGAATTGATTCATCGCACCGGTTTTAAATTGAGTGGTTCGCGTGCTGTCGTCATCGGTCGGAGCGTATTGGTGGGAGCTCCGATGGCCACGCTGCTCGGCAACGCCGGCGCGACGGTGACCGCCATCAATTCACGCACGGTCGATCCCGCTGCGATCACGCGGCAGGCCGATCTGCTGGTAGTCGCCGCTGGTTCGATGCGTTTGGTGCGAGGGGATTGGATTAAACCAGGAGCGGTCGTTATCGATGTGGGGATCCATCGCGATGGTCAGAAACTCTGTGGCGATGTCCATTTTGAAGAAGCCGTTAAGGTCGCTTCCTGGATCACGCCAGTCCCTGGCGGTGTAGGGCCGATGACCATCGTCAGTCTGCTCCGCAACTGCCTGACGGCCTATGAGAGCCGCTCCTCTTAAACCCGGCTTTCGGCTTCAATTTCCCGTGATGCGCTGCCGCTGGCCCCTTCGCTCTTGTCGTGAAAACAGGCAAGATAAGTCTGGCCGCAGAGCGCAATCTTCAAGGCATTGTCGCGACTGATCAAATAAAAGCGTTCGAATTCGTCAAACGAGGCAATGGCAAGCTGTCCTTGAGCCAGCTGCAGCTGCTGCACTTCGTTGACTCTAAAAGACGAGATCTTTTGTCTGTCATAGACAAAATAATAGGGGATCGTCGCGCGCGGATCGCTCAGATCGTTGTGAACCATGATATCGATCGCCCGCGAGCGTAGTTCCTGAAGGCGTCTCTCCTCTTCCTGCACACGGCTTCTCTCGCGATCGGCGCGCCGCTGTTCTTCGAGGATCGCCTGAGCATTGATGTCGGCTGGCCCTGCAGCGGCGGCAGGCGGTTTGGTCCCCTGCTTTTTCTGCCCGAGCTCTTCGTGTTGACGCTTTTTTGATTCGCGCTCGGCGCGTTTCACTTGCTGTTGGCTGGCGAGACCTGATTTGAGGAGTTGCTCACGCAGGCTCATAGATAATTTCCTTGCTGACGGTCGCTCGACAGGTCGCCTCTGCAAAGTGGCAGATATCGAACCCGACCCTGTCGCGACTTCCTTGGTCTCTCTGACTTTGGAAAATTTAGACTGCTCTGCAGCGGGCTACAATAGAAAATTTTCTCTGCATTCACTGGATGATAGGACTTTTTCCCTAGGGTTGAGCGGAGATATGTCAGAAGATCAGAGTCGGGCGACGACGAGGACCGCAAGCTCGTCCAAATCGAGACGGCTCAGTTCGAGTCCGAGGGCGTTGGCTTCCTTGTTCAAGAGGAGGCGTCGATGCTGGGGAGAATGCCAGAGAAGCCAGGCCATTTCCGAGGATGACGAGGCCTTTACCCGGTTTTCTCCTAAGAATTTGCCTTTTTTCTTGTTTAGCTCGGACGCTTGGTTGAGCAGCAGAGCGCGGGGATGCCGAATTGAGGATTCCTGCAGAAGCTCTTGAGCAAAACGCGTGAGAATCGGTCGGTCGAGCTGGAGAGGCTTGAGCTTGTGACTGGCCCGCAGGTGCTCGATCCATTTTTTAAGACCGATCGAGCCTTTCAACTTCGCGGCGTTGAAAAAAGGAATCTGTGCATAATCCCAGCGGCCGATCGGCATCAGTCCCCAGAGTTCCGGCCCTCGGATGGTGCGACCGGGTGGGTGACAGGTCACCGACAGTGTGCCCGCTTTTAGGAAGGCCGGATTGATTTGCAGATGGGTCGCGAGCGGCACGCTCTTTTTTTGCAGCGAACGCGGCAAACCTTTTTCCGCTTCAGCTGCGTCTAGGTCGTAGCTGGCGCAGACGTCGCGCATGAGAGAAGTCGCGAGGAGTATGCTATCTCCTTCGATGCGAAATAAGGGCTCAGGGGCATGGCTTGATACTACCCACGCTTTGAGCGGCGTGCAGAGTCCAAAGGCGAAGCCATGGTGCTGGACGATATCGGCTTTTTTACGGGCCTCGTCCTCGAGATCGGGCAAGGCAATCGGGTCGGTGGCATCTATCCAAGCTACCTGCAGCTGAGCATCAAAGACCCCGAGCTGCCATAGCTCGCGCGCTTCGAGCGGGTTTTGATCGCGACAGAGGCGTTCGCCTAATTTATTTTGGAGATCCATCCTCAACTGGGAAGCGGCATAGCTGCCCGAAGTGGGGAGGACGAGGGCCGCGAGGGTCAAAGCAAGGAACCAAAAGCAGAAGCGTGGCATGAGAAAAGCCTCCGCGGGATGGTGCCCGAAAGGTGAGGAGCGACGAGCGTGTCGCTCCATCAGTCGCGATCAACTTTCGAGGAGCTTAAATATGGTCTGCAGCTGCATGTTGGAAGTTCCCTCATACAGTTTGCCGATTTTTGCATCGCGATAGAATTTCTCAGCTGGAAATTCCTTGATGAACCCATAGCCGCCATAGACTTCCAAAGATCGCGAAGCCACTTTTTCAGCGATGTCGGATACGTAGTATTTGGCCATCGCCGCTTCTTTGACGAAGGGTTGGCCCGCATCCTTGAGGCGCGCCGCGTTGTAGACCATCAGACGTGCCGCTTCGATCATCGTCGCCATCTCAGCGAGTTGGAATTGGACGGCTTGAAAATCTTTGAGCGACTTATTGAACTGTTCACGCTCGCCCGCGTATTTGAGCGCGCCGCTGAAGGCGCCTTGGGCGAGGCCGAGCATCTGGGCAGCGATGCCGATGCGACCTTCATTGAGCGTTTCGATCGCGATTTTATAGCCTTTGCCGTATTCGCCGAGAAGATTGGCTTTGGGTACCTTGACCTGATCGAGGATGACTTCGCAGGTCGAGGAAGCGCGAATGCCGAGCTTGACCTCTTTTTTGCCGATCGAAAAGCCAGGCGTGCCCCGCTCGACGATAAACGCTGTAATGCCTTTATAACCTTGCTCCGGGTTGGCATTAGCGAAGACGATGAAAATCTCGGCTTCCTTGGCGTTGGTGATAAAGATCTTTTTGCCGTCGAGACGCCAGTGCGTTCCTTCATCGGTCGCGCGCGCTTTGAGAGCGAAAGCATCCGATCCCGAGTTGGGCTCCGTGAGGCAGTAACTACCGATTTTCTGGCTCGCCAGCTGCGGCAGGTATTTCGCCTTCTGCTCCTTGTTGGCCCAGCGAAGGAAAATATTATTGACCAAGGTATTCTGAACATCGACTAAGACGCCGACCGATGGATCGACTTGGCTTAAAGCTTCGATAGCCAGAATAGCCATGAAGAAAGAGCTGCCTGAGCCGCCGTGTTCCTCGGGCAATTCAATGCCCATAAGGCCGGTTTCAAACAGCGTTTTGATGAGGCCGGGATCCATGGTCTCGGTCTCGTCCATATGGAGGACTTTAGGTTTGATGACCTGGTTGGCTATTTTTTGAATTTCACTTTGGAACATTTTTTCATCGTCACTTAGGACGCTCAGGGGACTGGCGTGATGCATCGCTACCTCCAATGCTTCAATCAGGATGAGAAAGCCGGATAGTTTTAGCCTGCTTGCCGAATTTTTTCACTATGAATGAAGGTCTCTTTTGCCTGGCCGTTGGCCCGAGCGCGCTCAAGGTCGTGTCGATATCCGTCTCTAGGCGCCTGAGTTCGGTCAGGTTCTGCTGCATCAGACGGAGCGCGCGGTTTCTCTGGGAACCGTCGACCCCCATGCCTTGACGTAGTAGTTCGCTGCACTGTTCCATCAAAGTCTGCGATCGCCGGGTGAAGTTGACGGTCATCTTTTGAATTTTTTTGACTTGGGGCGCTTCGTGGGCGGTATGGGCAGCCATCGTGCGCAGGAGGCGCCCGAGCGCGTCAAAGGCCGTTCGCTGCGTGCTCAAGCTGCTGGTCGGGGCCATAAAGCTGAGCGCTGCCTGCCGGCTGGCTTCTTCGTATTGAAAAGACTCGTAGCGCTGGCGCATGAATTGTTCGCGCTCTTGCATGGCCTTAAGTTCCTGATCGAGCATCTGTTCGCTCTGCTCGAGGCTTTGCTTGCGACTGAGCATCTGCTTGATTTCAGCCTCGCCGAGATCGAGCTGAAACGGCTTTTTCTGTCCGAGAAGCCGGCCACGTAAGAGATTCAACCAGAGGAGTTTTTCCAGGTAATCGCCGTAGCGAGTCGAGAATTCCTCGATGCGATCGCCCAATTCACGCGCCCAGAATAGGATGGCGCGTAAAGCCGGGGCCATAGGGACTTCGGTGGCTTCTGCCAGTCGCGCATGTTCGATCATGGCATCTATTTCTGCATGCTCACGACGCAGGATGCGCATTTTGTCGGCCAGTATCGCAAATTGTTTGCGCGAGGCTGGATCGATCTGTCGCTCAAGACTTGCGAGTTCTTGTTCCCAGCGATCGATATCATAGTCGAGCCGATCGAGAGCGATCATTGGTCCTCCTCGCCAAGGCCATCGGCTCCTTCGCGCTGCAGATATTTTTCGAGGTATTTACGGGCGAGAGAGATGCGCGACCTCGATCGGCTCAAGTCCTCCAGGCCCAGAAGGTCGATTTTGTGCGTGACGAGTCGAATATCTTCCGCCAGAGGCGGCAGGGGAGGCTTTTGCCCTTTCAAGCGCTTATGCGCTTGTTTGAGCCAGATATCCATTCGATTGGTCTTGTTTTGCAGCTGATGGACTTGGGTCTGCAATTGGGCGACGTTGTTGGTGAGACGGACGATTTTTTCAAAGGCCAATCGAGCGTCGCTGACTTCCGCACTGCGATCGCGATAGAGGAGCAGACGATCGGCGACGGTTTCCCAGTTGTGAGACTGCTTGGCTCGATGCGGATCGAGTCTTTGACGTTCTTGTTCTAAGTCGACGAGATAACGACGTATTTTTGTTAAACGCATCTTGGCGCGCCAGCCTTTTTTCTGCCCCGTCGCAGCATGATCGACCCATTGCATCACACGCGCGAGCTGATCGCGGAGATGTTGACTGATCTTGGTCTGCGCATCCAAATATTGTTCGCAGAGTTGCCTTTCCTCGGGACTGCAAAGGTCGAGCGGCGGCAATTGCGCTGGAGCGGAGCTACCTTGCATCCCAGGCGCTTCGAGTTGAAGGCGGAGAATCTCAAATCTTTGACGGAGTTCGTGCAGACGTTTGCGGCGCTTGAGGAGATCGCGTTCAGAGACGCCAGGGATGCGACTTTCGGATTCGAGTAAAATCTCCCACGAGTCGAGTTTTCGACTCAAGCGTTGCAAGCGCCCGACTTCGGGAAGAGTGCCTGGAGCTATGGGTAGCTCGGCCATGTAGGCCTCCGAAATAGGGGTCGATGGCGATGTCTTGGGCCACGCGTGGCAGAATGAAAGCGGATCCGGGAAATGGAGCTCTGTTCTTTGATTGTCTCATGGTAAGCTGAGGCTTGTCTAGGTCCTGAGGCTCGACCGCGGGCGGGTTCCAGCCCTTTGCGGCGGGCGACTTTTTGGGGTTCGAAGACTCAGTTGTTCACGCGATAAACAGGTGGAATTTAGCTGAACTTAATCCCACTTGTTTACGGCATAACAAAAAAGTTGAAATGGAAGAGCCTGCCTAAACGCTGCGGGGCAAATTTTGCAGCTTTTAGGCAGGCTCTACTTGACATGGTCGTGGAGAGAGGGAGGCGAGAGTGAAGAAGACGTTGGTCGAGGCTGCCATGGGACACGCGCCCAAACGAGTTCCCATCTGGTTTTTGCGGCAGGCTGGCCGCTATCTGCCGGAGTACATGGAGATCAGGCGCAAAGTCGAATTTGTTGAACTTTGTCAAAATCCCGCTCTGGCGGCCGAAGTCACACTCCAGCCCTTGCGGCGCTTCGATGTCGATGCAGCGATCATTTTTTCTGACATTCTGATCCCCTGTACTGCGATGGGACAGAAGCTGACCTTCGACAAGGGCCATGGTCCCGAGTTGAATCAACCGGTGCGCACACCAGCTGATTTCAAGCGCTTGCATCGCGCCGATGCTGAAAAAGATTTGGGCTACGTCGGCCAAGCTATCGCCGAAACGAAGAAGGGACTCAGGCCCGATCAAACGATGATAGGGTTTGCCGGTGCGCCTTTTACTGTTGC
>CANJJY010000194.1 GCA_947474445.1 Oligoflexaceae bacterium | reverse complement strand
TTTCCCGATTGGCCCGCATTGAGGACCTTAAAGCCTTCTTCGAAAGCTTCGGCCGCATAACGATGGGTGATCACGCGACTGATATCCAGCCCGCTCTGCAGCATGCTGCTCATCTTATACCAGGTCTCAAACATCTCCCGACCATAAACGCCTTTGATGAACAGGCCCTTGAAGACGACTTGGCTCCAATCGATCGCGACTTCCTCGGCGAAGATACCGAGCAGTGCAATGCGGCCGCCATGATTCATCGTTTCGAGCATGCTGCGAAAAGCCCGCGCATTGCCCGACATTTCCAGGCCTATATCAAAGCCTTCGACCATACCGAGCTCGCGCATGACATCGCTCAGATTTTCTTTCTGAACATTCACCGTGCGGCTGGCGCCCATTTCCTTGGCGAGAGCCAACCTGTAATCGTTGACGTCGGTGACGACGATATGACGAGAACCCACAAATCGCGCGATGGCAGCGCCCATCATACCGATCGGACCAGCTCCCGTGATCAAGACGTCTTCGCCGACGAGGTTGAAGGAGAGGGCCGTGTGGACCGCATTGCCGTAAGGATCAAAAATCGAGGCGACGTCATCGCTGATGCTGTCGGCGATTCTAAAAACGTTGCTGGCAGGGATCGCTAGATACTCTGCAAAGCAGCCCTGACGATTGACACCGACGCCTATCGTATTGCGACAAAGGTGGCGATGCCCGGCGCGGCAGTTGCGGCAGTAGCCACAGGTGATATGGCCTTCTCCCGATACGCGCTCGCCGATCTTATAGCCGACGACGTGCGACCCCAGGGCTTCGATGACGCCGACAAATTCGTGGCCTGTCACCATGGGGACGGGAATGGTCTTTTGCGCCCATTGATCCCAGTTGTATATATGGAGATCCGTTCCACAGATCGCCGTCTTCTTCACGCGGATGAGGACTTCATCGGCGCCGATGTCGGGGACGGGGACTTCTTCCATCCAAAGACCTGGTTTTCGGTGACGCTTGACGAGGGCTCGCATCAATTTTGCCATCAGAGCAGCTCCTTCAAATAATACCCAGTTTGTGCCCGACTTTACTGAAAGCGCTGATGGCCATCTGCAGCTGCTCGGCGGTGAGCTCTGCTGCCATCTGCGTTCGAATGCGCGCTTGACCTTGAGGAACGACGGGATAAGAAAATCCTATCACATAGACCCCTTCCCCCATCAAGGCATCAGCCATCTGCGAGGCGAGGGCGGCATCGCCTATCATCACGGGTATGATAGGATGCTGTCCGGGCAAGAGTTTGAATCCTGCCGCGCTGAGGCCAGCCCTAAAAGTTTTGGCGTTGGCGTGCAGCCTTTGCCGGAGATCTTGGGAGCGTTCCAGAAGTTCAATGACTTTCAAGGAGGTCGCCGTGATCACCGGGGCGAGACTGTTGGAGAACAAATAGGGACGCGACCTTTGTCGCAGCCAGGCAACGACTTCTTTTTTGCCTGCGGTGTATCCGCCGGAAGCTCCTCCGAGAGCTTTACCGAGCGTGCCGGTGATGATGTCGACGCGGCCCATCACTTCACAGTGTTCATGGGTCCCGCGCCCGTTTGCGCCCATAAAGCCGACGGCATGAGAATCATCGACCATGACCATCGCTTCATAGCGATCAGCCAGATCGCAGATCACGCGGAGCTGCGCGATGGTGCCGTCCATGGAGAAAACTCCATCGGTGGCGATGAGAATAAAGCGCGCCCCCGCGGCCCGCGCTTCCTTCAGTTTGGCTTCGAGATCGTTCATATCATTGTTTGCATAGCGAAAGCGCTGCGCTTTGCACAGACGAATGCCATCGATGATGCTGGCGTGGTTCAGCGCATCGCTGACGATGGCATCCTCGGGGCCGAGCAAAGTTTCAAACAAACCACCGTTGGCGTCAAAGCAACTGCTGTAGAGGATACTGTCTTCGAGGCCGAGAAAGCTGGCGATCTTCGCCTCGAGTTCTTTATGAATATCCTGCGTCCCGCAGATGAAACGAACTGAGGCCATGCCATAACCCCGCTCGCTGAGAGCCTCTTGGGCGGCAGCGATCAGTTCGGGATGATTGGCGAGGCTTAGATAGTTGTTAGCACATAGATTGATAACCGAGCGCCCTTCCGCTTCGATGCGGGCACGCTGCGGCGAATGCAAGACGCGCTCGCGCTTGAAAAGTCCTGCCTCCTCGACTTTCTTCAGTTCGCCGCGCAGGTAATCTTGGTAACGTTTTGACACAAAGTCCCCCCTCTTCCTTTGGATCGAGACTCGATCCAGCTTGGAACCCGACTATAGTAAAAAAAGTCCGTAGAGGTAAGGCCTTGTCCAGAGTTACTTCGCGGCGCACTGCCGCGCAAAAAGAATCAAAAGAAGACTGGCACGGAGAATTTGTCAATTGTCCCAAAATGACATATAAACAGGGGGTGTCCGTTCTCTTCTCCTGCTGATTTTTCTTGTTGTGGAGTGATTTTAGTATGTTAGGTCGATTCTCGCCTCTGGTCTGCTGTTTTCTGCTCGCCTCTTGTACCGCCTCCCAGTCCAACACAGCGAGCACCGAGTCGGGCCCCTCGTCGGCTATCGATCTGAGTCTCAACGATGTTTCGGTTTTGATGCCCTATATAGAAGTGCCCGAACTGCTCGCCGAGGCTCCGTCCATCGATGGGAAGGCCCCTGGGTCGAATGAGTCTTATATTCCAAAAGGCGTATTAGCCGAACTCGATAGACGGATGATCGAGGACAGCAAGGAGCGTAATCGCCAACTCGATGCCCACGCTTCGGATCATGACTTCTTCCTGACCACTGCTTCCAACGAGGAATTCGAAACCAAATTCTTTCAGACTTTCGGCACCTTTGATCTCGCCAGTATCCGCTTTGACCCCTGCGCAAATGCGATTCCCATGAAAACTAATGGCGGTGCCTGCAAGCCGCAACTCCGGATCGTCTGGCAGATTCTCAATACGCGCGATGATCATGGCAAACTCCAGCTAGCAGAATTTGATGCCAACATCCATACGATCTACACGCTGAGCCAGGCCGAATGGCAAGAGTTACTGAAGGGCCTCGTGGCCCTGCATCAAGCCGCCGGCTTCGATTACACGAGCGAACCACTCGGTCCGCATCCCGTCATTAAAAAAGAAGGTGTGGGCTCGCCCTTCTTGAAAGGGCTTATGACCCTGGTTGGCCGCTACGCACGAGCCTCGAAGTTGACTCAAGTCGCGGCTCTAGCTAACACCGCTCCGATGTTTGAAGGTCATTGGCCGATGCAGGCCTTTGAAGTTAAAAACGGCACGATCGTCGATGGTTTTGTGCCTCTGACGCAGTATAAGATCCAGAGAATATCCGGCGCTCAAGGAACCTTGGGCTTTCCGAGTCCTCTGGTTTCCATCACCGATCAATACCTAATCCCACGCGACGCACCTGAAAAGACTTTGCAAGAACGATACGATGCCACAAGGCGCGTTGAAAATCCAAGAATGCACGATGTCAGCAATACTGATTGTGGCTCTTGCCACATGACCCGAGAATCGCAGCGCGGACTCGACTTCGAGAAAGAAATGGCAGCGGGCGGAGGCAATGGCGCTGGTGGTACGGTCACAGCTTTGACGGGACCATTCACTGAGCCGCGCGATCTGTACAAGAGCCAGAAGTGGAACCTAGCGCGAAGCCCCGAATTCAACGAGGATAATACCTCGCTGCAGATGTTCAGCTTTTTTAACAGTCACTATGCAGTGAGCCAGAGGACGATCAATGAATCGGCCGAAGTCCTGGACATGATCAGCGCATCGCAGAAGCACTGAACGAAGCTACAGCTTAAGGCAGATGCCAACGAACGCTCGGAAATCATCTGGGTGACTGTATCCGCGCGCTGCAAGTCGACCAAATCAACATCCCGCTGCGTGAGTGCACTCAACTGGCCCTTGAGCTCGTAAACCTTGTCGGCCTCGGGTTTTACGCGCAGCCATAGCGCTAGATCGACGTCGCTTCCCGGTCGCGATTCAGATTTAGCCATCGATCCAAACAGGTAAATCGCTTTCACTTCAGGTAGGCACGTCAATATAATCTTGGAAATCGCTTTCTTTTGATCGGCATTGATCATCCGCCTTCCTCTCCCTAAAAGTCCGCCCCAGACTTCAAGCCTATAGCAGGAAGATACCTTGTTTCACTGAAAAAATTAGTGTTTAAATGTCCCGCAGTGCTGCGGCCGATGATCACTAAGCATGACGGGAAAATGTCCTATGGCAGACGAATGGGTGACAATCTACTTCGATGGAGGTTCGCGCGGCAATCCGGGACCTGCGGCAGGAGCCGCCTACACCGATTGGCAAGGAGGACGCGAGCGGGCTTGCTATATGCCATCGGCCACCAACAACGAAGCGGAGTACCGCGGACTCCTCATGGCGGTCGCCCTCGCTCAAGAGCATGGTTTGCATCACGTTAAATTCCGCGGTGACAGCAAGCTGGTCGTGATGCAGATCTCCGGCGAGTGGCAGACCAAGCATCCGATGATGGAGGCCCTCAAAAAAGAAGCCCTCCTCGCGCTCGCCACGATTTCACGTTGGAGCATTGAATGGGTGGGGCGCGCTCAGAATGCGGAAGCCGATCGCGTCGCTAATACCGAGATGGATAAGCACATGGGAATTGTTCGTCCCCCTATTGAAATCTCGATCGAAGTCGCTGCCGAACCGAGAGAGGGAGAGGCAGAGCTAAGGCCCGATATTCAAAAATTGAATCGCTTGGGCAGCAAAGCCGGCTTTGGCGATCTGAAGCAGCTCAGGGTCGGAGGCCGAGATGCCTTTTCGCGAGCGACCTTGACTTCGCTCGAGGCTGTCATCAGCAATTTTCAGGACTGTGCATCAGCCTTCAGTGCGCGTCTCGCCACTGATCGATTGACAGAAGGCCTGAGCGATGCCGACCGATCAAAGTTTCTTCTGCAAGCTCTCCGCTGGTCGGCGCGAGGACTGCAAGGAGATCTGGCCTTGCGGAAAGTGTTGGTCGATCTCGAAGTGGCTCAGAATATGCGCGGTAAGAAAAGATAGGTTTAACGGAGCAGCCGCACCTTCTTCTTCCCCTGATCCGCCGTCGTGAGATGACCGAGAAAAGCCTGGTCATGGAGAGTTTCTTTTTCCAGATCAATCTGGTTCTTGCTTTGACACGAAGGGAGACCGAGTCTGGTTTTGATCAAGTTCTTCCAGTGGCGGCTCGGACAGATCGATTGGATATACACCTTAGCTTTCTCACCGCTATCCGTCAGTAGAGTATAAACGCGCCCATTGCAATGGCTCCCTGCGGCCGGCACCCGTTGACGGTAAAGCCCCGCTTCTTCCGTGGTGCAGGTCGGAAGATTAATCTCAATCACCTGGCCGACTTGCCTGACACACTGATCTTTGCAGTGAATCAAGCCCAGATCGATCCAATCTTTTTTGCTGCTTGATCGACCGAGGATGCGGCTCAACCACTGACGATCACCCGACTCGATGTCGGGAGGCTCGCTTGGATTGTCGAGCGGTATCCAATTGTCGGTGCAGCGCGCTTCGGTGATGGGATCACCCTCGGCAGGGGCAAATCCCCCTTTGATATCAGGATCTGGGGAGGGTGGCGGGCACTTGCCGCCAAAAGCCTTTGATTCGTAGAAGGTAAACGCGAGAGGTTCACTCGTCCTCTGGGTCTCTTCCAAAACCTTCTTTTCCGTGGGCAGAGGTTCGACCGCTTTCTTTTTCTGCCTATGACTCTGACAGGCGTTGAGAAGGATGCATAGGCTCATCGCCGATGCAGAAAAGCTCAT
Organism: Oligoflexaceae bacterium; assembly: GCA_947474445.1. Taxonomy (GTDB): domain Bacteria; phylum Bdellovibrionota_B; class Oligoflexia; order Oligoflexales; family Oligoflexaceae; genus Oligoflexus. The sequence goes on along the minus strand of CANJJY010000194.1, from coordinate 2,534 downwards.
GATCGTGCAGAACCCAAGCGTTTGTCTCATGGCTATCCCTGTGCTGCACGATCATGGCTGTTGTTTCCTAAGCATTATTTTAAGACCTTTTGGGTCAAGGAGCTATTCATTTTCATCAGGCCTGCTTCCACGAGGGGAAATCATACGACATAGCTTCATCAGCTCTATCATCAAAATCGGGGGCTAACTCCTGCTGATGAGACGCTTCCTTGTCGAAAGTGGGTTGGCGACGCGCCTGATGCAGGCGGCGCATACGCGATTTGTCTCCGTGGCGATTGAGTCTTTCCAGAAGACTCTCAACGACTAGGGCAAGCGCGGCGTAAAGATGGTAGGAAGATTGCTCAACGACCAAACCCCGATAGCGACCTTCGCTGACTCTAAACTTGACGTTGAAGGCATCAGGACCAGCTTGCTGCGGGGAGTTTTGCATACTGAGGGTGACCGTCACCCGCCGCTGCAAGAGATCGGGGAAACGTTCGATGATCGTGTCGAGCCTCTGTTGGATGATGTCTCTCGTCAGGTCTGATTCAGTGATGTTTTTCCAAATGATGGTAATCATGAGATTCTCTCCTGCGGTAAAGATTGAGTGAAAATTCCTCTGCACCTTAAGGTTTTCAGATCTGAGCTCTGGAACCTGCTGCAGATACAAGCTTAACGGCAAATCCATTTATTTCTAAAATTGATAAAAGTGATCTACTTCATTGGTTTCGCCAAAGTCTGGGTTTCATGCAGTTGGCGACAGTTCGTGTAGATCTTGTGAACATAGACAGACAAATAAGATTTTGATCTAAGGATATAAAATAATTGAAGTTGCAAATGCGATCGAGCTCGTCGATAAGGAGAGAGCTACTCAAAGTGATAACCTAAAATTTCGCGTGAGGATCGTTATGAAACTGAAGAAAGTTCTGCTTGGTTTTAGTTTGGCTCTTTCTCTTCTCAGTTCAGCTCATCTGCAAGCGAATACCAGCGTTGATGGATCGAGCGAACGCAAATCACAAAAGAACATCGTTGAGATTCTCGGTGCCGTTGGACAATTCAAAACTTTAGCGGCTGCTCTCCAGGCGACCGATCTGCTGGCGACGCTCGAAGGCGAAGGTCCTTTCACAGTCCTTGCACCGACCGACAAAGCTTTTGCAAAACTGGGTCAAGCGACGATCGATAGTCTGCTGGCTAATCCCGAACAGCTGAAAAGCATCTTGCTGTATCACGTGGTATCGGGTCAGGTGGGAGCCCTTCAGGCTCTCAAAGCGGGTAAGGCGGCCACGATCAATGGCGCTGAGATTAGCTTTGAAATTAGAAAAGAAGGTTTCTTCGTCAACGATTCACGCGTGCTCTTTCCCGATATTACAGCGGCGAATGGCGTGATTCACGTGATCGACACGGTACTACTGCCTCCAGCAGCGAACTAAAAAATCACGATGTGATAAGAGGGTTTTTTGCCTGGGACGCCTGAAAAAGGCGACCCGGGCTTTAGACTATTAGGGGCGTTTGACTTTGATGCCTAGCTTTTCCATCGCATCATCGCGCGCTGCTTCGATCTCACCCAACACGTCTTTGACGTTGGCTTTTTTCGTACTCTGAGCAAAGGTTCCCGTCAGCTTGGAATCAGGGCGCAGCTTGCCATGCTTGTAGAGATTCCAGATTTCCGCCGCATATTCTGTTTTCATGACCTCGGGAGCGTAGCGACCGAAGAAGGCGGAGAGCTGCTTGAGATCGCGTTCAAAAATCATAAAAGCATTATTAGCCGTCGCCTGAACAGCCTGGGGCAGATCGATGATAATCAGACCTTGATGGGCGACCAGGACGTTGAATTCAGAAAAATCGCCGTGCACGATTCCCGCACAGAGCATCAAGACAGATTCCCGGATCAGCGTCAGGTGATATTCTTTAGCCTGTTCAGGTGTCAGTTTCACATCGTTCAAACGGGGCGCTGGATTCCCTTCGGCGTCGGTAATCATCTGGAGGAGCAGAACGCCTTCGTAGTAACCATAGGTTTCCGGAACCTTGACGCCGGCTGCACCGAGCAAACTGAGCGCTTCGACTTCCGTGTTTTGCCAGTCGCTCTCACGCTCTTTACGCCCGTATTTACTCTTGCCTTCCATCGCGCGAGCCTGGCGGCTATTGCGCACCTTGCGGCCCTCGGTGTACTGGGTCTTTTGCTTGAAAGTCCGGGAATTTTCTTCCTTGTAAACTTTGGCGCAAAGGTAGCGGTCGTTTGAACGCACGACATACACTTCAGCTTCTTTGCCGCTTTGGAGCTGTCCGACTACGTCGTCGATCATATGAGCGTGAACCAAAGGCAACAATCGATTGGGGATCTTCATAAATCTCTTGGGCTGATTGCGACCTCTTGATCGTGGGGACTGTCCTTGAGATCAAAAAGCACGTGTCACAACGCTCAACTGAGAGTTTTCAACTGAACGATGGGCTTAAGCAATAACACGGATTAAAGAAGCCCTTCAACCCTGTCCATGTGTCGGATAGCCATTCCCGACGTTTTAGAATGCAGGGGAACCCTTGGCGAGCGCTATGTC
>CANJJY010000193.1 GCA_947474445.1 Oligoflexaceae bacterium | reverse complement strand
TAAAATCACCGAACTGAGCTTCCCAAAGAACTAGGGAATCACGATCAGCAACTGAATACCCAAACTCGAATCCCATGACTCCTTGTTCAGAAAGCGGACTGTTTATAACTTCAATGTCACTTTGCTTTTCACCAAGCTGGCTCAAAAGGGAAAGGGAAGCTCCCGATTCATAGTCTCGAATGACCGCATGCCGATGCGAAAACGTTCCTCTTCGACAATCTTGACCCGAAAGGCGAACGTGCTTGCCTTCTAGCGACAGACTTCCAAAAGCAAGGAATTCGGCAAGTCCCCAGTCGATGCTGCCTTCGCCTTGAAGCATTTCTATCCGTGATTTAAGCAAACGCTCGATTTTTGGATGGGGTTTAAAAGTTTTGGGCACTTGACTACTGATAGTTACAATTTTTTCAACAGCCTTAGCGCTGATAGCGGTAGTAACTGGCTTAAAAATGTCTTCTTCTGTCGCTTTGACAAGCTTCATACTTGTTTCAAATTCACGGGGAACAGTTGCTAAAACCTGCACCGCTCCGGCGCGAACTTTTTCCATTGAAGTTTGTAATTGATCGCGGAATTCTTTCATCTCGCCTGCAACTGAAGCTTCAGTCATAAGCCCAGCTTTGACCAGACGCTCACCGTAAAGGGTCAATACTGTCGGATGATTTTTGATGGTTTTATACATCTGTGGCTGAGTAAAACTTGGCTCATCCGTTTCGTTGTGACCGTGACGTCTATAGCCAATCAAATCTATAACCACATCCTTTTTAAACCGTTGACGATAAGCAACCGCCAACTGGCCAGCCCATACCACAGCTTCAGGATCATCGGCATTGACATGGAAAACAGGCGCTCTGATAAGTTTTGCAACCCCCGAAGCATAGCGGTTGGAACGGCCTTCCATGGGGTCCGTGGTAAAGCCAACCTGATTGTTCGAGATGATATGGATCGTTCCGCCAGTTCTATAAGCGTCGAGCTCCGACAAATTCAATGTTTCTGCCACGAGCCCTTGGCCCATAAAAGCCGCATCCCCATGAATCAAAACAGGCAAAACCTGACTGTAGCTGACATCGCCCATTAAACGCTGACGCGCACGTGCGAAACCTTCAACTACAGGATTGACGGCTTCTAGGTGACTTGGATTCGGAGAGAGATAGGCGCTGACTTTCCCGCCTGAAACGGTCTCGATGATACTTGCAAAACCTTTGTGATATTTTACGTCTCCGTCGATACCATAGGTCTCAATTTCACTGCCTTCAAATTCCTTAATCATCAAGGCGTAAGGCTTGCCCATGAAATTACAGAGTACATTCAACCGTCCACGGTGAGCCATCCCCATACAAAGCTCACTTAGTTTTTGCTTATGAGCTTCATCAGCGACGACGTCCAGGAGAACGATCATCGTATCGAGACCTTCGATAGAAAATCTCTTTTGACCGAGATAGCGATCTTGAAGAAATTTTTCAAAACCTTCTGCCTGTGTCAATTTCTTGAAGACATGATGCTTTAAGCTATCGCTGATTTCTGGCCTATTTCGACACTCCTCCATTTGACTCTGCAGCCATTCAACAGTATCGAAATCTGTTGTGTCGCGAAAATCAGCACCAATGGAGCCACAATAGGTTTCCAGCAGAAAAGACTTAATTTCGCCAAAGCTGACTGGCCCCTTGAAAGGCAATGTCGCCGGATGAAAGGTTTGATCGTCCTTTACTTCAGCCAATCCGTTGCTTTCAGGCAGAAGAAAATTGTCTAATTTAGGCCTCGGCGATAGCGGGTCTAAATAAGCAGACATATGTCCAAGTCGTCGATACAGGTTGATGAAAGCTTCAACTTTCGCTTCTGTATCGTCTTTGGTAACACCCAGCCCACCACTGCCAGAAACTGCAAATTCATATCCCTCAAAGAACTGTCGCCAGGATTGGTCCAGTGATTCAGGATTCTTCTGATATTCCTGGTACATGTTCTCCAGGAATTTTACATTGGTACCATTAGCGAAGCTAAACTTTCCGCCGTCGATGACACCTTTCATGACCAACCTTCCCCTTATGGTTTCTCTCCGACATAAGTCGCTGTTCAACTGTGGAGAGAACGCTTATCCACCGCTAAAGCGGCTTCTTTAATTACTTCTGCCAGCGTTGGATGCGCATGCACAGAACGAGCTACGTCCTCGGCACTTGCTGAATATTCGAACGCCATGACCAGCTCTGCAATCAGCTCGGAAGCGCTAGGTCCGACGATATGAGCACCGAGAAGTCGATCCGTATGTTTGTCGGCGATCAATTTGACAAAACCTTCAGATTCACCCATGGCCATTGCGCGGCCATTAGGTGCAAAGGGGAACTTACCGATGTTGACTTCGATTTTTTGAATCTGCGCATCTTGTTCGGTCAAGCCTATCGAAGCTACTTCAGGCCATGTATAGACAACGTTTGGAATTGCACGATAATTGACATGGCCTGCTTTACCGGCAATTAGCTCGACACAAGCGACGCCTTCTTCTTCAGCCTTGTGGGCTAACATCGGACCATCGATCACATCACCGATCGCATACACACCTTGGACCGCCGTTTGGTAGTGATGATCAACCTTGATCTTGCCATTCTTTTCTAAAGGCAGATTGATAGCTTCGAGTCCTAGTCCTTTTGTAAAAGCGCGCCTCCCTACAGCCACCAAGACCTTGTCACACTTGAGCTCGATCTTCTCCCCATCTTTTTCTACGATGGCTATGAGCTCTTTATCCTTCTGCTTTTTTAAGTCTACAAACTTAGTTTTTTCATGTATTTCAAGACCCTCAGCCCCCAGAACTTTGCGCATTGTCCGAACAACATCCTTATCCATCGAAGGCAAAATGTTGTCCGCTGCTTCAATGACGGTAACTTTTGCGCCGAGGCGTGACCATACACTGCCAAGTTCGAGGCCGATCACTCCACCTCCAATGACCACAAGATGCTTTGGCACGGCATCAAAAGCTAAAGCTCCTGTCGAGCTCACCACCTGCTTTTCATCAAAAGGGGCAATAGACAGTTCGATCGGTTCGCTACCCGTGGCGATAATCGTGTGTTTGGTCGATAGAATTTGCTCGACGCCATCCTCAAGCCCCTTGATGGTGATGGTTTGGGCGCCTGTAAAGCGGCCGTAGGCTTTAAAATAGGTGACTTTGTTTTTCTTGAAAAGGAACTCGACCCCGGAAGTCAGCTTTTTAACTACTTGATCTTTGCGCTTTTGCATTTGACCGAGATCAAGCCCAACTTTTTCGACGATAACTCCGTGGTCTTTAAGTTTATGCAAGACCTGATGGTAAGCTTCGCTCGACTGTAATAGCGCTTTGCTTGGGATGCAGCCTACATTCAAGCAAGTACCGCCAAGTGCACCTCGAGCTTCGACGCATGCCGTTTTTAAGCCCAGTTGAGCCGCGCGAATTGCGGCTACATAACCGGCAGGTCCGCCTCCAATTACCACCACATCAAAGCTTAGGTCTGCCATATCGCTTATACTCCTAGCAACAAACGGGCGGGATCTTCAATGCCTTCTTTGATGCGAACAAGGAAACTCACAGCCTCCTTGCCATCAACTATGCGATGGTCATAAGAAAGAGCAAGATACATCATTGGTCTAATTACAATTTGTCCATTTAATGCGACTGGGCGTTCTTGGATTTTGTGCATGCCCAAGATCCCACTTTGGGGAGGATTCAGGATCGGAGTCGACAGCAAACTGCCAAACACGCCACCATTTGAAATCGTGAAAGTTCCGCCGGACAAATCATCGAGGCCGATCTTTCCTTCACGACCTTTTTTCCCATACTCGCTGATAGCTGCTTCGACTTGGGCAAAGTTCAACTGGTCGCAATTTCTTACGACTGGAACCATCAGTCCACGATCAGTTGAGACAGCAACACCGAGATCGTAATACTCGTGGTAAACAATATCCTGGCCATCAACGAATCCATTTAATGCAGGGAAGGCCTTGAGAGCTTCGACGGTGGCTTTTACAAAAAAGCTCATAAATCCCAAACCAACGCCGTGAGCATCTTTAAAGGAATCTTTGTACCGCTTGCGAAGCTCCATCACCTGGGTCATGTCAACTTCATTGAAAGTTGTGAGCATGGCAGCCGTATGCTGAGCTTCGACAAGTCTCTCCGCAATGCGCTGCCTCAGTCTCGTCATTTTTTCCCGACGGACTCCTCGAGTTCCGGTCGCGACAGCAGGTAAAGGCGGTTTAGGAGCATCTGCTACTGGCGGCGCGGCGGTCTTGGATGCAGGTAACTTGTCTTTTTGACCTTCGGCGATAAGATCGTCTTTCGTTAAGCGCCCTCCGCGGCCCGAACCAGGGATTCCCGCGGCGTCGATTTGATGTTCTTTGATCATGCGAGCAACAGCAGGGCTTTGAGGCCGGGGGTCGACTGCAGCTTCCGCCTTGGCGGCCACAGCCATTTCGGGTGCCGTCGTTTTAACGGGAGTAGAGGCCGCTGCCTGAGGAGGCGCGATGGGAGCAGCTGCTGCCTGGTCAATTTTTGCTAAGAGTTCTCCGACGGCAACTGATTCGCCTTCCTTCTTAAGAACCGTGATCGCCCCTTCAGCCTCAGCGACGATTTCGACAGTTGCCTTATCGGTCTCTATTTCGACGAGAACATCATCGCGTTTAACGTAGTCTCCGGTTTTCTTTCGCCACTTATAAACCTGTCCCTCCTGGACGGACTCTCCCACGACCGGAAAACGGACCTCGAACGCCATATCGTCTCCCTAAATGCATGAATAATAGACAGTAGTACCTTCATCCGACGTCTGCTGCGAAGGTGCGATAGACTCTGCCAGCAAGATGAAATAGCAACTATAGCTGAAACACAAAAGACAAAAGAGCGTTGAAACTCTGCTTTTTATCTTAATACAGCTGCCTTAGCATTGTTGCGGCAGTTTATGCCGGGCAGCCATGGGAGTCAGTGCGAGTTTGGGGTCGATGTCTTCAGTTTTAAGAGTATTTTCTGGGCGAGTCCTCGATGAAAAGGCCCTGGAAGACCAACACCCTCGCTGTCTACGATGAAGAGTTCAACTTTGTATTCGCTGGCCGCAAGAGAGGCTTTAAACGCAGACGCTTGCTCGGGCGAGACTTGAAGGTTTTTATTGTTGTGATAAAGGATGATTTCTTTAGGGAGACCTGCAAAATCCCAAGCGATCGATCGATCTTCCACAAAGCTTCCGCGGTCTAATTCACTTTGCAAACTATCTAATCGCGCTTTAAATACAGGATCTTTAGTGTCTTTTAGCGTCTTCTCCAAATCGTATATTCCATCGCCAATAACGAGAAACCGGAATGGAAACTGTTTGGCCAAGCGAAAGGCTTCGACAGATCCTTCACCATACGCCCATAATCCTTGAATATCATATCCTTGAGTCTTTTTCTGTTCCACGAGCCGACGGGCTGCCAACACTGCCTCTTCATCGCCCAGTCGGTTAGGCCCAGAACTCTGTCCTTGGCCAGGTCGATTTATGATTAATACGTTGTACCCCTGCACACGCGCTTCCGCAGCTATTGGGTTCTGACAGGCCGATTCCCGACTCAGGGCTTCCATATTTGGATTTAGCAACACGAGCTGAGGCCTTTGTGACCCAATGGTACATGAAAACCATTCAATTCTTAGCGTCTTCTCAAAGGTCTCAACCCCACCGTCCTGTTTGAAGGCGGTTTCCCCGCGCCTCGCTTCTTCGGAAACGGTAATGGGATCAATGCTGACTTTGTCAGAAAAAGAATGCTCGTTTGATACGCAAGAAACTGCACTTAAAGTGATCAACAAAACGCGCCACAGCAACATGTTTAATCCTTTTTCTGATTATTGAGGATTTTCGTAGAAAATATAGTTAGTTGCATAATCGCTAATCTCAAAATAGACCTTCTTTTCATCTGGATCTGCTATCAAGTTGAGATTTTTGTCCATCACTCCATATCCATAACGATAAGCCCTTGACTCAGCTCCGCCAGTGGCTGTTCCTGTCGTCAATTTGTCGATATTGATAAATCGATACATGACTTTTCCTTCACTAATGACATCAAGCACGCCATTAGTCCCGGTCCAATTTTGAACCGACCGAGATATTTTGTTTTGAAATTCCTGGGTACAGCCGCTCGTAGCGACGGCCAAAAATAGACCCAAATATAAAATTCTTGTTCTCATGCTTACTCCCACCGTTACTTTCCATCACATGGAAAACCTGCGGCTTAAGGGTAATAGGTCGAGCGAAGGAATTCTAGATAATGTTGAGAGTCGCCAAAGGAGACGGTAGGAAACTTCAGAAGGAAAGTAGAGACGAGCTCACCAAAACCACCCTAGGCAATCAAGCCGTTGGCTTTCATGAGCTCGTTGCAGTTTAAAGCAGTTCACCGAGGCAGGGGCGGCGCGCCTAACCCTCACAAGTTGGCATTGATCTCGGGGCCTCGCAAGTCGATTTCCATGCTTTCAGCGGACGTATCTGGTCGAATCGTACCCCCTAAAATGGGCGTCGGGAGTGATTTGCCAGTCTCCCGAGTGGTTTGACGATCCATAATCTTGTTGGGATCCATGGTAGTGCGTCCGTTGAATTGCGCCCCTTCTTGAATCACCAAAATAGGAGTGATGATGTCGCCATCATAAACACAGCTCGGGCTTAGTTCGACCTTTCCACTTGCTTCAACCGTGCCTCGCAGATGCCCTTGAATCACGATATCTTCCGCTTTCACTTCAGCGCAGATCACGGCCTCTTCTTCGACGATAAGCAAACCTTCTGAAACGATCTCGCCATCGACTTTTCCGCCAATTCGTGTACTGCCCTTACAATAAAGCTTTCCAGAGAAATGACAGCCACTCGTGATGATCGTGACAGCGTAGTCTTTCCCTTGGTCTTTCTTCGTCGGGCCAAGGCCCCCTCTTTTAGGTTGGGTGAACAAACTAGCTCTCCTTTCGATAAAGCTTCAAACGCTTCACGGTAGCGTTTATTCAACGATTATCTCATAATAGCACTGAATAACTGGGGTGTATGAGAGAAAAAGATGCCGAGTCGCCTTCCCAATCCACGCTTTGAAGACTTTTCTCTGACAGTTGACTCTGGAGTCTGGCTGCATCAGTCGCGTTGGGAAACTGAAGAAGCCTCGTGGTTTCAAACGATGAGACCCCGACACATGAACCAGATTGAACTTCCTCCCCCCATTTTTCATCCGCGGAAAAAAGCCGCTGCTTGGGCTGAAGCCTGCTGGCTGTTTAAAGCGACAGATCAGAAGCCCACTGCTTGGGCCGACTTGCAAATAATAAATGGGGCCCGCTATCGGCACGGACTGCTTTTTCTTGATGCCAATGCGACTGACCCTGGCTTTTTCCCCCAGCTTTCTCCGCTCATCAGCACGATCTTCCTCATCGGACGCTTAGATCTTGTACGCATCATCACTTCGCAAAGTTTACCTGCTATTTGGCATCTGGCGGTCCCCCTTGCCTCTGAAGATAAGGTTCTTTACACCTTGCCTTTAAAAGGTTGGCGGCCGGGCCCAAGCATTCTGGTGCCAACTTATTGCTTTGATTTAGGACGCCACAGCTGGCTTGAAAGTGAAGTGCACACCAGCCTGGCTCAGGGCTTCCTGAAACACATTGAATCGCGTTTGAAGAGGTATGAACAGGCTGAAATGAAACTGAAAAATGAGAAAAGAAAACGCGGTTTATTGGCTAGACTATTTAAACCGCGTATCGAAGATTCGTTGCTATAAAGAAAATATGTGAATTTTAAGCTTCCGGCTTGGCGGCTGGAGTTGGAGCTTCGAAAGTTCCTTCCTTCGGATACCACTTCAAGAGTGTTTCAATCATTTCGTGAGCCTGCTTCGCGCTCGAAATATTGAATTTACTCTGCTGTCTATAGACTCCATTACGTTTCTGATATCGCCTGATAGACACCTTAGCTGGCCCGTAAAGGTCAGTGTTCTTGTCTAGTTCTTGATAAAGAAACATGATTGTGGTCCAGCTTCCCCTGGTCAAGATATTCTTGTCCAGCTGCTTAACAACCACTTTATCGTCTTCGGTGTACTCGATGTCTATGCTATCAATCGTCTCAGCCATACCAGCACAACCCCTTGAGAACGCAACACAGCGCCCAGCGATGCTGGGACGCCTCCACAAGAACCACCCAACGATTGTGTCGCAGGATTAGCGTTTCGAGAACTGGTATCGAGCACGAGCCGACTTTTGGCCGTACAACTTACGCTCTTTCTTACGCGAATCACGAGTAATCAGGCCCTCTGCCTTTAATACACGACGGTATTCAGGATCGAGTTCAGAAAGTGCACGACTGATGGC
>CANJJY010000192.1 GCA_947474445.1 Oligoflexaceae bacterium | reverse complement strand
GCAGCGCGGATATGATTTTCTTTGACGATCACACCATCGCAAAGTCCGAAGCGATGATTGCGAGCGCCGCCGATGACCGTCGCCGATTTTTCGAGAATGCGCAGTCCGGGAGTGGTCTTGCGCGTATCGAGCAGCTGGGTCTTGGTACCTTCAAGAGCCTGAACGAACTCGCGCGTGAGCGTTGCAATACCGCACATGCGGCCGAAGAGATTGAGCGCGACGCGTTCCGCCTTGAGAATCGCCCGCGCACTGCCCGAGATCGATAGAAGTTCGGTTCTGTTCGTGGCGAACTGTCCGTTTTGCACTTTGATGTGCAGCTCGAGCTGGGGATCGACCTTCCGAAACACGGCGGCCGCAACATCGACGCCGGCGACCATGCAATCTTCCTTACAGATGATCCGCGCGCGCGCCTGACGGCCTCGCTCGACACACAGATCAGTCGTCCAATCGCCATAGCCCCAGTCTTCTTCCAAAGCCCGATGGATAATGGGTTCGATTTGTATGGCATGAAGCTCTTGCACGGCTGACCTCTCGAGTGGGAGTCCCTGTTCGCAACAGTTGCGAACTTGCTTCAAATCAAGGGATTTGTCAATTTGCAGTGGCTTTATCTAAGGTTTCCCACCCGCTGGAGAGGGCTGCTGAAGACCGTGCATTTAAATATGTCATCTTGGATGTTTTTTATTTCATTTTCGCTTCGGAGCGCGTCGCGTGTATGCTGGCCTCCTTCCCTCTCACGGAGTTTGAACATGACTCACGATGTCTATATTTACGCTCTCTTAGGCGGCATGTTGATAGGCTTAAGTGCAACCGCCCTCTTGGCGCTCGATGGCCACGTGATGGGTATGAGCGGCATAGTCGGCAACCTCTTCAAGCGATCTCCTGGCGATCGCTCTTGGCGGTGGTTCTTTGTGCTCGGCGTTCTCGGCGTAGGTTTCATCGCTTCGCGCCTGTGGCCCTCCACGATCGGTCAAAGTCCCGCTTCGGCGCCGCTGCTCGTTCTTGCTGGTCTTCTAGTCGGTTTCGGCACGCAACTCGGCAAGGGATGCACCACTGGTCATGGGGTATGCGGCCTCAGTCGCTGGTCGATGCGATCTCTCGTCGCAACGCTGATTTTTATGGCCAGCGCGTTCATCACCGTCAATCTTCTTTATCGTTAAGGAGACTTTTCATGCAAGCAAACGATGCGAACCGGTTCAAAATCAATGGAGCAGCCTTCGTTTCGGGCTGCATTTTCGCTGCGGGCCTCCTCATCTCAGGCATGACACAGCCCCATAATATCATCGATTTTCTCAGCTGGGGCAGCCGATGGAATCCAGCTTTGGCCTTGGTTATGGTCGGGGCGATTACTGTGCATGCCCTCGCCTATCACCTCTGGTTGAAAAAGCGCGGTCATCCGATCTGGGCCCAGGCTTTTCGGTGGTCGACGCTCAAGGGTATCGATAGAAATTTGGTGGGAGGCGCCGCGCTCTTTGGCATTGGTTGGGGTCTGAGTGGTTACTGCCCAGGACCGGCGGTCGTGTCAGTCGCCAGCCTGCGTCCCTCGGTGCTGCTTTTTGTCGGTTCGATGGCAGCTGGTATGATTCTCTTTCATTGGGTCGAAAAGCTCCGGTCCCCTTCTCTCATTCAAGACGCGAGCCAGACGCAGAACCAAGGTGCTAGCTAGCTGAAATCTTCTTATTTCTCGAGCAAGAGACGCGACCGTTCCTGCGTCAATCGCTCGAGTTCGCGGCCTATCATCTCGCGGGCGATGGTCGGAAAGTTTTTTCGGCAATACTCCTCGACCGCCGCGCGGACGATCCCCTCCATTTCCTCCTTGAGCATAGGTTCGAGCATACTGTGAACGTTGGACTGGCCCGCAGGCGGATCCCAACGTGCCGTCGTCGCGTGAATTTCGGGTTCGGGCTCCTCATCGAGGGAAAAGGCGATGGGCCGACGCACTCCTTTGGATTCAATCCGCGTCCCTGTGTCGACCGGCCACGATTCGTTGGGGCCGCTTTGCGTCATCGATTCGGCCGCAAAACCTCGTGGATTGCTGCGGCCATCGTTGAGTCCCAGATCAAAACCCGCGGCCTGTGCCGCACCAGCCACTGGAATTTCTTCGGCTTTGTGGGGTCGTCCCGGAGGCGGCGGCGGAACGGTGATCGACCCGACGTTGCGCTGGGGCAGGGCTCGACCCAAGGCATTGCGCGTCACGGCCAGGAGCTGGACTGCATCGAAGGGCTTCTTCAGAAAATGGAAAAAGCCGGCGCCGCGGAAATGCGACTCGTCGATGTTATCGTAGCTCCCTTCGAGGATGATAAAGGGAGTCTGCGGCACTTGATTTCTTAGATTGACGAAATCCTGGACGCTTTGCGCCCCCGTCACTGCCGCATCAGCAATGACAAGGTTGGGTGCCACCCTTTGCATCTCCCGCCCAGCCTCTGCACAGCTATCGGCTTCCGTGATGATCACGTCATAATCTTGAAAAGCGAGCTTGATCACGCGTTGAATGGTCGAAGAATCATCGATCACGAGCCATCGTTCGGCCATGGTTTGCCCCTATCGCTAGATCGCGGGTGTTGGTCGGCGACCTTCGTCCTGTCGACGAGGAAGCGGACTCTGAGCTGATGCTGGATGCTGCCTATGATTGTATCAAACTGAAAAGAGCCTGTCGCGGAGCGGACTTCGCGAACAGACCCTCATTTGGAGAAAGTCATAGAGAATTAGCAGGCTTTGCGGCGTTCGAGCTTCTCGTTAACGGCCACCAGAATCAGATTGCGCACATGGCTCCGATTCTCTTCGATCGCGTGAACGACCAAATTGTAATCAGCCCAAGTAAAGTGACTTTCGCGCTTGCTGTTCAGTTCCTTAAAACACTTGATGCGGAGGTTTTCGAGGTAAACCGCCTTCGACTCATAGAGGCTCTTGAGCGTTTCAGGGTCCAAACCATCAGCCAAAATTGGCTTGATCAGTTCGCCCATGATTTCTTTGTAGGTCTCGTAATCAGTAGAATGGCGCTCACCCATAAGCTTTCTCCAGAACAGTCAAGTATCCCGTGATGTTATATTCTTGTCGTCACGCGGGCGGAAAACTTGAGAGCGAGCGCAGAATCGCCGCTTGGTCACTTCCAAAAAGACGCTCTCAATCGCTCGGGAAAAGGCGACTTGACCTTGCCTCTCGCGGCCTTGCGCATTAGACTCGTGTTTCACTTAAGCGGTACCGCCAGGAGGGCTTTCGATTGAGTCTGCAGCAAGGCAGTTTTTCCCTTACTCGATATCGCGTAGTCGGGCGTCGCAAACGCCTCTCCATCGCCGAACTCAACCAGAACCTCTTCAGTTACCAAGCGGCTCCGATCACGCTCAAAAGAGCTGCACGAGAGATGACTTACGGATGGGTTCTGCCCGATAATCCCGAGCTGGAAGACGCGGCGGGCGATCGACAGGATTCCTGGGACTTGAGCGATTGCCTGTTTGAAGACGGCATTCTCCTGCGGATCAGACTCGACAAGAAATCCGTGTCGAGTCAATTGCAGCAGGCTTTGGTCCGCCAGCGTTGGCTGGATATCGAAAAACATGAAAAAACCGATGCCGGTGCGGGTAAAGAGTCGTCTCGTGTGCAGAGAAAGCAGATCCTCGATCAAGTCAAAGAAGAGCTGCTTGAACTGAGCTTGCCCACTATCAGCTTTGTCGAAGCCTACTGGAAGGATCAGGAAGACGTCGTCTACCTCTTTTCGCAAAGCAAAATGGCTCGGGATGCCTTTGAAGAGCTCTTCCGCAAAACCTTCGGTGAGACCCATAATCTCAGTCTTTTCAGAATCTTACCACCCCTCATGGGCCTAACCCCCGAGGCCTGGGAGAGTCTTTCGGAGGGATCCAAACTCCTCGAGAAATTGCGCCACACCCTGCCATCCGGGAGCGGCGATCTGTCAGTTTCCTAGTGCCAAATCTTTGGATTCCCGGTAAAAGAGAGGCCTTGAATAGTTTTTTCAGTGTTTTAGACATCGCTGCGCGAAGCTTCGAGGAGCGGAAACGACCATGGAAAATGCAATGACAATGGATAAAACCAGTAAGGTTGAAATCGGCGAATGGTTCTTCCGTTATCGCGATTACACGCCTATCCCCCTGATCGTGCTGCTGTTGATTTTTGGTCATCCGACCGTACTGACGGCGACCCTGGGCTTGACCAGCATCATCCTCGGCGAATTATTTCGTATTTATAGTGTCGGCTTCATCGGAACAGTTTCAAGGACGCGCTCGCAGAGCACAGGTCAAAAACTGATCGTCGAAGGCCCTTTCGCCTACGTCCGCAATCCTCTCTATCTCGGTAACTTCGGTATCACGGCGGGATTTGGCATCTACGGGGGAGTCTCCTGGATTTTCCTCTTGACGGTCTTTCTCTTTTGGCTCCAGTACTACTTCATCGTCGCTTATGAAGAGAACCTTCTCGTCGAAAAATTCGGTGAGGAGTACGAGGTGTACAAGACCCGGGTTCCACGTTGGGTACCGATGGCCTTGCCCAAGCTCGAAGATATCCTCTGGCCGGACAATTTCTCTCCCGCTCTCAAGAGTGAGAAGAGAACGCTGACGACTATTTTTGTGCTTTTGTTTCTGTTAGCTATTCTAGGCTAATCTGCAGCTGCGGCCGATCCTTTTACACTGCGGTAGGACGGCCGTTTGGTCTCGAGTATGGTATATCGGCCATTGAATTTATTAAGCAAGACCGAGAAATCTCTCTCCTTCAGTTATTTTAGCTAAGTCGCGTTCTCGACCAGATCAAACTCACTCATTGATGAAGGAACCCCCTCATCAGGAACCTCCTGTGTTTATCCGTTCGATCGAATTTCTGTCCGACCAGCTCACCCAGTTCCCGAGTCGATAAATAGCGATCAGTAGAACACGGAGAGCACAATCCTCAAAACTTATGTGATCCTAGGCCGTCCACTTCAGCGACAATTTCTTCTTGTTTTTGACGCAGTCGAGAAGATAAAGATCAATCAATTTCTGATAGGGTATACCAGCATCATCAGAGAGCTTTTTGAAGTAATCAATCACTTCGGGGCTTAAGTTGATGCCGACGAGTTTTTTCTTTTTCTTGGGATATAGATTTTTTACTTCCTTCATTTTTGAAAGATCAAATTCCTTCTTCATAAAACTTCCTCTCATTTTTTGTGGCCCGTCGCGCGGATATGATGCGAACTACTTCGTCATTTTCCTTATACAGGTGAATGATTATGAGTATTGAAAAATCCGAGCTTGATCCGATCAGAATAAATCTATCTTCAACACTGGAATCTTCTACTAATAATCGACCATGTGGATCATCGAAAACGGTTTTTGCAGTTTCAAACCATATCCCATGCTTTTTCCTGTTTGCTTTATTCTTGGCTTCATCCCACTCAAATCTCAAGCTCATTAAAAACTCAGAGTTGCAAATAAATATGTGATCTATATTTTATATAGATCTTATATATTTATAGTTCTCTCCTGATGTAATTGCAAGCGCGAACCTTCCAGGATCCCGGTGGAAGAGAACGAAAGGGGACAGATCTAGCGGCTGCTTCAGTCGGACGCTAAGCACCCCGGCAAGCGCGCAGGGCAGATATCCGACTCTGGGGATGAGGCAATAATCTTTGCAAACCAGCTCCAGCGAGGAGAAGATTATAGAACCATGAAGCCAACAACAGTGATATTTATCCTTAATTTCGATCAGTTCCCGGAAATACCCCTGCACTACCACCACGTCTTTATGCTCCAACATCTCCAACTCGCAGGCTACACGCATCCCATCATAGCCAAGGGAAGAAGATCTTCACGCCGGTGCAAGCGGCGGCAAAACGCTTCGCTGCCCTCACTGTCCTGCCAGTACCAAGCCTTCAATCCCAGCCTTTCCCATATCCCGCTGAGCAGACTGTAGCTTTTTCGATACCAGGAATGTTCCAGATCGGGCTGCAGCACGAGATGGATCACGTTGAGGGCGCGACGATATTGCTGCTCATCGATCAAGAGACCAATGTAGAAGGTAAAGAAGTGCGGGGCACTCTCATTCATGTGAAGCAAAGTCCAAAGCTCATGAATGGATTCGGCTTCCAATTCTTCAAAGATCCAAGCCATCAGCTTAGCGCGATACTTCACACTATCCGCAGCACCGATAAATTTGCTTAACACATCGAGTCCCTGCTGCTGCCTTTTTTCATTGGCGCGCCCACCAAGCCTGGCCGCCACCCAATCGCTGGTCACCGGCCCCGCACAGAGCATCTTGATACCCGCGCTCAGTTGATCCCAGGGCAGAGCCATCGCCTCAGCATCCATCTCCTCGCTTTGGCCACCGCCCGATAAAACATGCAGCTGTCGATCGAGATGGGAAGCAGCGAGTGGACTCGGGCTGGCTGACGCTAAGGCAGCCGGACTCGACAGATTGGCAAACACGTTTACATGCTCGCTGACAACTGGCCCAGTCCCTATCGTTTCGGGCTCAGAGATCATCGGCTTCGCGCCTGAGGATTCCTGTCCTTTTTTATAAATCAAATCGTCTTCAACTTGAGGACTATTAAAATCTGACGGCGACGCGAGAGGCGCATAGGCGGGATCCGGAGCGACGGTCGGCGAGGCTGTTTTGAAGTTAACCGCTCCCGGTGCGGACGGCAGCGGAGCCATAGCCGCCGTTGGTTCGGGACCGGCTGTTACCGCGGGATTGCTGCTTGATCCGCCCATGATCCCTGACAGCGTTTTGCCAGACGCTCTCTGGGGCTTGGGCATCGCGATTTCAGGGGATCGGGTCTCGGCAGACGCGGACTTAGGTTTAGGTACCGGCAGCTCTTCGAGCGGTACCGAATTCTTTCTGGTGCGCGAGGAAAGAGTATAAAGGTCGAGCTGCGCAAGCGGCTCATGGGGATCAAAACTAGTTTCGGACGGAAAGGAGGCGGACGTATTGCTTTCACTTTCAGCGGCAGTGAATGCCGCCTCAACCTCTTCGCCATGCAAGATTTTGGTACTTTCTTCCTCATCTGCATCAAATTCAAGCGGCGCCTGCTTGGGTTCCGACTGCCTCTCGTAAGCAAGATCTCCATTGGTATCGTCCGGAGCCGGTTGCATATCAAAACGCGTCCGTTCCTGTTCAGGCTCTGATTTTCGAACATGCGAAGGCGCATAATTCAGATTATGCTCCGTCTGAGGTTCAAAGGAGCTGAGAGACGCATCAAACCCTTGCGAGGCCTTGGTGTGTGTCCTCGATGATTCCATGGGCTGAGAGAGCGAATCATTGAATGAATATTCCTCCACCAGTGAGGGCGGAGGCCGACTCATTTTGGTGGTGCGTATCGGTGCCGACTCATCCTGATCGTCAGAGATGGGAAACTGTTCGACGTCAGCCACTGGTTCAGGGGCTTTTTTAGCGCGAGGTGTGGGAGGCTCGGAGGGCTTCGGCGCCCGCACTTCTTCTTGGATGGGAATCGATTTGGGTAGCACGACTTCCCGACGAGGAGGCGCGGCCTTCGCTATGGTTTTCGTCGCTTCTTGAGAAAGCTTATTGATCTCTTCCCGGATGAATTGCACGTTTTCCTGTTTGTCGAGCTTCAGAAAACACGATTCGACGTCTTTCAGTGCGCCGAGCTCATATTCTCGCGTCATATTCTCTTTGCGGGCTTCTTGCAGTTCGAGCGCTGCGGCTTTTAGAGCAGCGTAGGGATTCGAATTGAGCAGCAATCCCACCATTTTTTTTAAATAGAAGATACGCTCGAGGATCTCTTCCTCGAGGACTAATGTTACGAATCGATCGATCAAAGTCTCATTGGTCGGCTTTTGTTCGATGCGCTTCAGAAATTCTTCTAGACCATCTTTCATGCAGGAACACACCTCCGCAGACTCTATGCTAACACGCTAGAAGCCGCGTCTGCGGGTGGTTTGACCTGTAAATCTTGCCCAGAGGAAGAGGTAGAAAATGCATGTGGCGGGAAAGGTGCAGCCTTCCCCCCATCATGGAGGGGAGAAAGCAGGAGAGGCCCAAGTGAGCCAGCGAACGATTATTTCTTAACTTTTTCTACGTATTCGCCCGTCCGCGTATCGATCTTGAGAATATCGCCTTCGCTGATATGGAAAGGCACCGTAACGACGAGACCTGTTTCCATCTTCGCCGGCTTGCCGCCGCCGCCCGAGGTATCGCCCTTGATGTTAGGTTGCGTCTCGGTCACACGCATTTCGACGAAGTTTTCGATTTCGACGGACACAGGACGACCTTGAAAGAAGGTGACCTTCAGCATGCTGTTTTCAATGATGTAGTATTTGGCATCATCAAGATCGTCGTCTTTGAGTACGACCTGATCGTAGGTGG
>CANJJY010000191.1 GCA_947474445.1 Oligoflexaceae bacterium | reverse complement strand
TCTGTCGTCCGGAAGTAGAACTGTGGACGGTAACCTTTGAAGAAGGGGGTATGACGACCGCCTTCTTCTTTGGTCAAGACGTAGATCGAAGCTTTGAAACGTTTGTGCGGGGTAATCGCACCTGGTTTCGAAAGAACTTGACCACGCATCACTTCTTCGCGCTTTGTACCGCGAAGGAGGACACCGACGTTGTCTCCGGCACGACCTTCGTCGAGCAACTTCCGGAACATTTCAACGCCCGTACAGGTCGTTTTCAGCGTATCTTTCAGCCCGACGATTTCCATTTCTTCGCCGACCTTGATGATACCGCGCTCGATACGACCCGTCACGACTGTACCGCGACCAGAGATCGAGAAAACGTCTTCGATAGGCATCAGGAATGGCCGATCGATAGGACGTTCTGGAAGAGGGATGAACTCATCACAAGCGTTAATCAAAGCGACAACTTTTTGAGCCCAGGTATCCGCTGCTGTCGTAGCTTCCAGAGCTTTCAAGGCCGATCCGCGGATGATGGGTGTGTCATCACCAGGAAATTTATAGAGACTCAAAAGCTCACGAACTTCCATTTCGACGAGGTCGAGGAGTTCTTCGTCGTCAACCATGTCGCATTTGTTCATGAACACAACGATCTGAGGAACACCAACTTGGCGAGCCAAAAGGATGTGTTCACGTGTTTGCGGCATAGGACCGTCAGCTGCGCTCACGACCAAGATCGCACCGTCCATTTGTGCAGCGCCGGTGATCATGTTCTTCACATAGTCGGCGTGACCGGGGCAGTCAACGTGCGCATAGTGACGCTTAGCCGAAGAATACTCGACGTGCGAAGTATTGATCGTGATACCACGAGCTTTTTCTTCAGGAGCATTGTCGATTTCAGCAAAGGCTTTGAAGACACCACCGTTAGCCAAGGCCATTACCTTCGTAATCGCTGCGGTCAGGGTTGTCTTACCATGGTCAACGTGACCAATAGTACCGATGTTCACGTGGGGTTTGTTGCGTTCGAACTTCTCTTTTGCCATTTTTTTCCTCCCGCTGACGGCAGCTAGCGAAGTCAATCTTCGGTATAAAGTATTTCTGGCTTTAATAATTCATCGCAGAGACTTTTAGGTCTCTCGCTTTGAGGCATGAGTGGAGCCCAGAACGGGAATCGAACCCGTGACCTCGTCCTTACCAAGGACGTGCTCTACCGACTGAGCCATCTGGGCCAATGTCGCGATGCTGAGCCTGCAAAACTCGATTCGCTGTCATTAGGTAGGTTTATTTACCTCAGCGAGCTCTTTGTCAGCAGACAGCCAAGAGCGAGCACGATGAGACTGCTTTGTAGCGTCTCGCGATCTTCTCGTCAACTTGGGCTTTCCCTGCTCGTCCCCTCGCAAGAGACTGCGCTATGCTAAAACAGGTTTAAGGATGGAGCGGGAAACGGGATTCGAACCCGCGACCCTTAGCTTGGAAGGCTAATGCTCTAGCCAGCTGAGCTACTCCCGCTTTACCTTTTCCCGGCGAACCGGCTTTTTAAATGGTGGAGGGAGGTGGATTCGAACCACCGTAGGCTAAGCCAACAGATTTACAGTCTGCCCCCTTTAGCCACTCGGGCATCCCTCCGAGCTTCTCGACATAATGGAGCTGGTGATGGGACTTGAACCCGCAACCTGCTGATTACAAGTCAGCTGCTCTACCAATTGAGCTACACCAGCACCTGCTGCTTCGTGACTATAAACCTTGAAAATTGTTTAGCGTCTCGAGCGTTAGAGTGAATTACACTCAGTACTTGATCTCTGTCAAGTGAAAGCTACCCTCGAGAATTTTTTTAGTTTCCTGCCAAGCGCTGGCGGAGCGCGTGAATCAGGATACCCGCTGCCACCGAAACGTTAAGTGACTCGAGATTGGCGGAAGGTGAAGCAATGGAGATCTTAACATCACTCTTACTCAGGATATTTGCACCTATTCCTTTATCCTCAGACCCCAAGATCAAAACCATTTTATCAAAGGGAGTCTTCACTTCGGCAAGAGGCTTTCCATCCATATCGGCAGCTACGATCCAGTAACCGCACTCTTTAAGCCGCTCGAGAGCTCGGCCAAGATTAACGACTGCCACTGGCTCTATCCAAGCGAATGCTCCCTGCGCCGCACCGAGGCAAGATGAATTGATAGGGGCCTGGCGATCACGTGGAAGAAGGAGGGTTTGACAACCAAAGTAAGCGGCTGAACGAGCTATTGCACCTAAATTGCGGGTGTCTGTGACGTGATCGCAAGCCACAATGATGTCTTTATGACGCGAAAGGGCCTGTGCAAACATTTCTTCTTCTTCAAGAAAATTCACGCTTATCGAGGCCGAAAAACCTTCACTCATGGAGGAGTCTGTTCGGCATTCGACGGCTAGTCCCAATCGTTCGATCAAAGCCTTTAGCTTTTTCTCTTCAGAGGGCGCGCAAGCAATGCGACGTATTGCCTCTGGTTTTGCCCGCAAGTACTCAGTGAGGGCAGACCAGCTGTTGATAGCAGGCCCATTCTCACTTTCACGGTGACTTCTGCGCGCCTTGTGCTTGTTCAGCTTTTCAGAAAGATTTTTTGTCACGAAACCACGTTTTGAAGCGTCCGCTTAATTTCCCACCCTTTACCGCCCGGCAACAAATCCCCTACCAGTTGGAGGAGAAAGAGAACGAGCGATTGCATCTGACGGACCAACATCTGCGTTTGTCGGTGACTTGTGCGCGCCTTTGTATAAATGCTTACGACTGATTCCGGAGCTATTGAACCATCGCTGAGAACAAAGACAGGTGACAGGCCGTAGCTATACTGTTGTTCCAAAAAGAGTTCAATATCGAGAAGGGGAAAAGAACTCCCTTCTTTCGCAAAAGCTTTAATTGCGCCATCCAAAATCAAATGATATGCGTCTATTTGACTCTTTATTTCTTTCAAACCCGACCACTCTATCCCTCTCAAATTGGAATCAAATCCCTCGATCTTCAGAACATGCCTGTGCACTATGTCAAATAGTGCGCATATACTGTTGACGGGAGTAAGTTTTGAGTGGGCCAGGAAACCCTCCACGGTCTCGTGGGTGATGGCCAGGTCTACGGTATCTCCAAGAAAAGTCCCTGACTCTGCTTTTAGACGCATGCACACGGCGTCTACTTTTTGAATTTTGCTCGAAGTATTCAAACGCCCGCGGAAAACCTTGATCATCTCAGCATAGCTTTGGCAATCATCAATCAGCTGTTTGGTAGCAACATCCATTTTTACCATGGTCGACGAAGTCTCAAGGCCTGCATCGATTTGCACATAGAGGTTTTCATTTAAAAATAGAGATTGAAAGATATTCAGAACCTGAAGCTTCAGGGCGCTCCACAATTGAGCAGTACTAAACACACCATTGTCGAGAAGAACGCGCCCGAATTTAGTTGTACGGCTAACCTGAACAGCCGCATCGGTGAGCTGCTCTAAGCTAATCAAGCCTGCCCGATAGATAACTTCGCCAAGGCGATCGTCCATGAGTGTCGAAGCGGCAAATACCAGTTCTCCTTGCCTCATGTACAATCTTTTGTAACAGGTACCAAGATCTACCGAGATAACACCATCAAACCTCTCTTGGCCTAATCCGTAGAGAAGTGCTGCAAAAGTCTTATAATTATATATTCCAAAGCCGGCCCCATCGCCCCGCATTGCCGCAGGCTTCTCTCCTCGGTCTATTAAATACCTTTGCCTTCCTAAAGGGCGAATTTGCCAGTCTGCGACTTTTTGGAAATCGTCACCAGCCAACAGTAGACCATCTTGAACAGCTTTTAATTGTGCTTTGTCGTCCCCGCTCATTGCGCTACCCTTTTTGCTTCGGTTCTATTCAGTAATAGTCTCATCTTGCTCTTAATGATTCCTGACTAATTTTTTCCATGTTGTAGGTCTTCGATTCCCCAAAAAGCGCAAAAGCTTCGCATCATAAATGGAATTATCCGACATTATGTCACAGCGTTCGAGCAAATTCTCGGGTGCTCCGATATTAAGCACCTGCGGGTATCCTATGGGCCCGATGTTCGCCCCAAGATCCATCACTCAAAACTAAGAAAAATCGTCAAGCATGGGTTGGCGTCCTTTTTGGTGCCTTAATTTCTTGCCGTGGCAATTCTATAACGACAATCGTACCCTCAGGTTGATTATCTATGATCCTGAGGTATCCGCCGTGGTCTGAGACGATTTGATTGACAATCGCCAGGCCCAGTCCAGTACCTTCTTTCTTTGTAGAGAAGTAGGGCTCGAGCACACGCTGCTTAAGAAGATCAGGAATTCCGCACCCAGTATCAGCTATTTCAATCCGTATAACGTTGACGTCATCAATGAGTTTAGTTCGAAACGCAACTAAGCCTCGATTCCTTTCCTCTGGAATTGAAGCAATTGCGTTGCTGACGATGTTAGTAAACACGCGAACCATATGCTCACGATCCAAAGGGCATAAAGGCAGATTTGTTTGAAGTCCAGTCAAATCAAATTCAATTTGGCTATAGCTCATACTGAACAAATTAACGACTTGCTGTAGGAGCTGGTTGAGATCCTCGGGTTTAGTTTTCACAGAAGGTAATCGAGAAAATTTTGAAAATTCATTCACCAAATCTCTTAAAGCGTCAACCTCGGAAATGATGGTTTCAATGCAAGAAACAAAAATCTGATGGTCTTTTCCATGAAATTGATCACCAAATTTCCGCAGAAGTCTTTGAGCACTGATTTTAATAGGAGTAATTGGATTCTTGATCTCGTGAGCGATGCGTCGAGCAACCTCGCGCCACGCTGCTACTCGTTGAGCTTTAACCTGCTCACTCGCATCATCGAACACTACGATAATGCCTAAATCTTCGTCTTCTTCGTCTAAGATGCGCTGCGCATCAGCTAAAAGAGTGAGGTCACGACCCGCATCTGATAGATCGATTTCTCCGCTAAATGGTGCAAATTGGATGCGTTCGGCAATTGGGCTCCAGAGCGCTTCGAACAATCGGGGGCTTAGAGCTTCTTCAACTTTGCGACCTATACAAGCGACAGCTTCGAGATTAAGCAAGCGCTCGGCGGCACGATTCACAGAAGCGATGCGACCATTCGAGTCAACAGCAATGACACCCGCACTGATATTCCGTAAGATCACCTCCATATACTTGCGTCGCTGGTCGAGCTCCTCGTTTGTTTGCTCTAATTGATTTGTAAAATCTGATACCTGTAGAGCATGGGCACGCAAATCTGACGTCATACTATTAAATGCCAGCATCAATTGCCCGGTTTCATCGTCGGATCTGACTTCCAGATTGATAGAATAGTTTCCTACCGCAACCTGTCGTGTGGCTTCGGCAAGCCTCTGAATTGGAGCGATAATTCCGCGGGCCACGTAAAATCCAAGCCAAATGGCAGAAAATCCGATGATAACCACCATCAAAACCAATAAAATTACGTAACTAAGACGAATAAGTTCAGCACCAGGCTTGAGACTTGCAAACTCCTGAATAATCGATTCAACACTTTGCAGAATCTGGGTCTCAAACCTTTCTTCAACGACGACAACACCCAATAGACTTTGGTCTTTCTGGTTAAGAATTGGAGCTGCACCACGCACGACATCGCGCTCTTGATCAGCGTCGATAACGGCTCTTGAGACCAAACCGGGATTTTGCTGAAAACGCTGAATTGCATAGACTGCGAATCTTTGTTCTTGAACTGACAGTGGAACCTTTTCGGTCTCATTGCGCCAGATCAAGCGAGCATCATTATCATAAACCCGAACAGCTGAGACTCTGAACTCACGCGCGAATCCGCGCAGGCGAATCGAGCTAATTTCAGGTCGGATTGAGAGTTCAAACGGAGCAGGCATCATTACGTCGATACGCTGAGTAGCTTGGCGAGCGAGATTGGCGAGGCGACGCTGATCGCGATCGTAAACCATTGCACCCGCTTCTCGTGTCCGATGCATGGTCGATTCCACCCGAGAGGAAAACCAGGTATCAAAACTCTCAGTCAGAAATCGAGTTGATATATAAAAAAGGAGAGCAGTTGGCGCGACGGCAAAGAAAACGAGGGCGACGACGAGTTTTGTTCTCAAGCTCGAACCAATAACTCCATGGCGCCGATCGATCACGAGCTTTACGATATTTCTGAACAAAAGAAAGCTGAGAATTAGAATGAGAAGTACATTGACATTTATGAGGCCAAAATAAACTAGGGAATTGAAAAATTCCTGATGTTCTGCTAGTGCTTTACTAAGATCAAAAAGTCGACCTTCGAGTCGAGAAAGCGCCACAAATAGCAGGGTGATGCTGAGCATAGCGACGACTTCAAATACCCGTCGTCTCTCCTCCCGCGTTCCCATACCTAACTTTTTCATCAAGTTTTTCGTCAAATTTTTACCGCCATTGCCTCACATTTCATCAAACCCATACTCTACTTCACTGCGGACTTGACCAGGATAGGAATGCTTGCAAACTTTACGCTGCGAAACCAAAGTTGCAACTCAGTAGTCTTTGTGGGTCCATTTAAAGGGCTTTCCTGAAACTGAACGCGTGCTTCTCGATCGATGCGCAAATCATTCGTGTGAATAGTTTGAACTTGAATCTGGTCGCTCGCTAAGATTTCAAGGCGCTCATCCGGCTTTATTTCACGGGCTTGACCATTAATTGATAAGACGATGCTATTGAGCACTGGCTGCACGACAGAAAGCATGACTGAACCATGCAACGCTGACCCTGTTTTGGCTTCGATTCGGTATTCTCGGCCTTTACCACCGACGGACCATTTTTTGCGAAGTTCGGCTGTGTCGATAAGGACATCACGATCGTCGCCCACTCTAGTCTTGATGTCATTGCGCCGAAAACCGACAAGATTTATTATCTCTGGACCCCGGGGGCTGTTTTCTAGTTTTGCGAAAAGCAGCGTGAGCTGGTCCCCTTGCAGGATCGTTAAGGTCTCACCCCTCCGGACTTCTCTCTCTTCATCATTCACACGCACGAATATGCTAGAAAGACGCGGTTTTACGACTGCATTTCCGTATGGGTTGAAACCGAAACTAAGAAAGAGTCCCATAGTCAATCGAAAGGCGATATGCTTTGTGAGTCTCATAGTTGTCAACCGTCCTTCGCTCTGCTTAAATCGAAGCCTGCGGGAAAGTCCTGTTAGCTTAACATAAATCTAATAAAGTGTCGCAAGTGACTGTACTAGATGATGAGCTCTTGCAAGAATTTCAAGAGTCATTACGCGCCAAGAATCGACAACCTGCGACCGTAGAATCCTACGGTCGTGATGCACTCGATTTTCTTCGTTTTCTGGCACGAAGTGGATTGACGATCCGAGCCGTGGAGCCGCAGACCCTAGTTTCTTTTCGGGATCATTTGCTTCACCAAGAAAATGAAGCTGAGAATTCTGTTCGCCGCAAAGTTATAGGGGTAAGGCAGTTCTATCGCTTTCTTGTCGACTCGAGAACAATTGGCGATTCGCCTTTCGATTCTGTGCCTCTTCCCGAACGAGACGATGAACTGAAAGTTTCTATCGGCGAAAGCAAACTCGAAGACCTGCTGCAGAACCTTCCTTCAACAAGCTTTAAACATGTGCGAGATCGGGCTATCCTTTTGCTCTTAGCTTATGAAGGCATTAAAGCCAACGAGTTGATCGATCTTCAATGGTCGCATTATTTGAAAGGACCAAAAGTATCAACTCTGACGATACCAGGCGGAAAATCCAGAACGATTGTTCTTCAAGAAGAAAGTGCCGCATGCTTAGATCTCTATGCGCAGATCTATTCTCGATGGCGTCAAAGCTTGAGCGCTAGCGAGAAAGATCGGTACCTCTGGATTTTTGTCGCATTTAAAGGCAAAGACAGTTCATTGGTCCTACCTCATATGACGCGCCATGGTTTGAAATTTATGCTTCATGAAATCGGTGAAAGATATCAGATCAAGCATTTGCATACGGAAAGTTTGCGGCATCACGCCATCCAATTTCAATTGGGCCGAGGCCAAAGTGCGGAGGCTATAATGAATCATTTTGGGCTTAGGAGACTTGGCAACATAGGCAAGCATCTTGCTCAACTGCGTACCCAATCATGAACCTTAACGCGTTTTCTGAAAAAGACGAATTCTGGATGAATTACTCCCTCTCTTTGGCTGCATCGGCGGCGTCTTGCGGTGAGGTTCCCGTGGGAGCTGTCGTGATTTGCGACGGCCGCCTTATAAGCACTGGTTTTAATCTCCGTGAAAAGCTTAAACTTCCAAGTGCTCATGCCGAATTCCTGGCAATTGCAGAGGCGTCCTCCGTTTTACAGCGATGGCGCTTAAGCGACTGCGAACTGTACGTGACATTGGAACCCTGCT
>CANJJY010000190.1 GCA_947474445.1 Oligoflexaceae bacterium | reverse complement strand
GGACTCTTTACGTGATTGGCGTGCTTAAGGGTTCGTTTATTTTTCTGGCCGATCTCGTCCGCCACCTCCAATTGGATTGTCGCGTCGAATTCATCGGCGTATCGAGTTACGAGGGAATGCAGACGACGGGTCACGTGCGTATTAATTACGATCTGTCGGCGGATATTCAAGGCAAGGACGTGTTGCTCGTTGAAGATATTATCGACACCGGTACAACCATTGACTACCTTTTGAAGACATTTCAAGTCAGAGAACCGCGGAGTCTGAAGGTCTGCTGTCTCTTATCCAAGCCTTCTTCCCATCAGGTTAAGATCGATATTGATTACGTCGGCTTTGAAATAGGGCCTGAGTTTGTCATTGGCTATGGCCTCGACTATGACGGTCGTTTCCGCAATCTACCGGAACTCATGCAGGTTATTGCCAAGGCGTGAGGTGGTGGTTCCCGTCCGTTTCAACTCTGAAAAATCGATGACGAATGGATGCTGGCAGCAGAGTCTCAGTTGCCAGTAATCATCCAAGACTAGTCCCTTCTGCGCTAAAGTTTCTTCAAATGTGCGAAGTTCTGGCCGTACCTGGTAGACGTCCCAGTCCTCGGGTGGCAGAGAGGCCTCACAATAGGGGAGAACATAAGCTAATAGGTCGGTATCCCCCACGAGCTCGAATGGAGGCAGGAGGGGGTGGGTGAGGGTCTGGACGAGCCGCATCCGCTGCTGCCATTCGCGCCGGAAACTGGGGTCCCCCTGACCGAAGGCAGGTTTAGCTATGTTAATCGCTAGGTCGATAGAGGAATTACTGGACAGTCGAAAACTTCGAAAGTGGCGTCCTTCCCCAAGTTCTATCCCCCCTTTCGGCAAACGGCCGAGCTGCGTATCGACCTGAGCCCGGTCGAAACTCCGGTAAAAGTCACGACAAATACTCTGCCTTTTTTCAATAAGCTCCCGATCCTGCTCTGATTTTCTCATAATCGGCTCCCCTCCCTCACAAGCAATCTGTCTCGCTGGAGACAAAGTGTAGAGCTAACTATTGGCCTCGCTTTACACGTTCAGGATTTTTGTTTAATCATGTTCATGAGTATCTCACACTCAGGGTCCCAGGACTTGCAAGAGACTCGGGGGAGGGGCACTTTTAGGACGCGGGAGCTGAAAAACGTTTTTACACCTAAGGGTCTGTGTCGTTAGGTCCAACGCTTTGTAAAGACAGCATATCTATCTCGCGTAAGAAATAGCCCGATTCTACAGCCGAAAATTTTTACGAAAAGTAAGGCATACATGGCACGGGGATTGCTTGACTACTGACTAAGGGGCCACTGTTTCCCCGGCTGATGTTGAATCTGTTGTCTGTCAGGAGGTTGTTTTCATGCACACCGGAAACGAGCGCGAACCTAAGGTTGTATCTCTAGCTGATCGGAACAATGCTAAGAAGAAGTCTGAAGAGGAAAACAGCGGCGAAGACGCTGAACTTGCTCCAGATTTTGGCTGGTCCGATGTTATGAAGCGGAATGCTGAAAATGCATCGCGTTTGAAGAAAGAAAGAGAGAAGGCCAACAAAGGTGTGATCCGCTCTTATCGCCTCAAGCACTAATGTCAAACATTTGATCACTGGCTCATCACATAGTCAAAGGCCTAAAGAGTAGGCCTCCAGACCTTGTATTCTGTTCATATGCCGTTGCTGTTGCTGTTGCTGTTTTACGCTGTTGCTGTTGTGGAGTTCTGAAATGAAGAAGAAAGAATCTGAGGCTGCCTCAAACGTTGTCGATTTAACAACGTTTAAAAAAACCAAACAACTCGATGAAGAACTGGCTCGAGGGCGCACGCCGCTCCACGTCAGTCACATGGATGGCAAAGTCAAGGATAGCCCCCACGCGCGGCGTCCCGAAGGCGGCGACTTTGGCGAGAGAATGCGACGGATTAAAGCGAGTTTGGAAAAAATCAATCTGTTGATGGCCGAACTCAAGAAGTCGACTCGTCGTCCTGAGGCAGTTGATAACGACTGACATCAAACCTGTAGAGAACATCTACCAGAAAGAAACTCGGCTTATACGTCCTTCTGGGAATGCATAAGCCGAGTCGATCTATCAACTGGAGGAACACTTACCCCCGATGGGATTCATGTTCCCTCATTCCTTTAAACTTCGACAAAACCATTACGGATAGCATAACGGGCTAATTCAATCTGCGAACGCATGTTGAGTTTGTTCATGATATTCGCTTTGTGCCGATCGACCGTCTTCACGCTAATCTGCAAATCCATGGCAATTTCCTTGGCTGTCATGGCTTGTGCTACGCAGCAGAGTACATCGACTTCACGCGGGCTCAAAGGATGCTCGAGCCGGCCATTGACCCCTTCACGATGCTTTTGCACCAAAGAGCGAATCACGTGATTCATCTGGAAATACTGTCCACCTTCAAAGACGGTCCGTAATCCACTGATCATTTGCTCGGGTTCATCGAATGCCGACATCAGACCCTTGGCGCCGATCCGTTCAGCGATGCGCTGATATTCGGGAAGAGGCAGGGAGCTGGTCAGCACGATATGGAGGTCGGGCTTTGCTGCGTGAGCTTCCGACGCCATTTGATAAATGGAAGCCTGCGACTGCAAATCTAGGAGGAGGACGTCAGGAGCTAACTTTTGGATTAATTCTTTGATTTGATAATTTGATGAAGCCGTTGCAACGACTTGAACCTCTTCGGAACGATCCAAAACCTGAGCTAAACCTTCACGAACTATAGAATGATCATTGACGATAAGGAGAGACATTTTCTTCATAAGCATCACTCGCACATGCATTGTTTTCAACAAAGTTCCATGCCACTTGGTCATGTATTAGCAATATTCCGCAGGGAAAACTAGATGGGGAACTTTGAATAATAGGGAAGAATCAGTTGAAACACTGATGAGCACGTTTGTTGAGAGGAAGCTGAAAATTCAGGAAGGTTTCATTCGTCACAAAAATCTCGTGTTTTACTGCGCAGTTATTCTCTATTTTTAAGACAAATCATTGAGTTATATGAACTCAATCGCGGCTCCAAAGAATCCGCTCAGCATCCTTCCTGTGATTTTAGGAAGGATTAACAAAAGCCGGGACAGCCTGTCCCCCATGACTTTAGGGCGACTCAACGAGGTTTATATGAAAGGGACTGGCGGTAGTCTGACAATTATTTTGATGCACGTGCCCATCACCGATGATCTTCAGACAGAACCCACTGTTAGTACTTTGAAAATAGAATTCATTCGCCGTTTTTTCGATCATTTTAAAAACTTGTCCAGGCATTGTCCCACAAGGCTTTTGCACCAGTTGTGCATCGGCTTCCTTGGAATCGTTTAAGACACTGATACATTTGGAGCTGAGAGAGGACACGAAGCGAAAGGTGCTGTCTGTGATGTTGTCGATCATAAACACTTGCTGGGGCGATTTATTGCAAGGCAGAACACGGAGTTGGGCTCCATCGAGCGAGGGGTCCTGACCTTCGAACGCGAGACAATCATCGGGGGTTGGCTCAGGCTTATCGTATGCGATATAAAAACGTTTCCGTGCCGCAGCGGCCTTGCGCATTTCTTCTTCGACTGCTTTTTTCTGCGCTTCTGCCGCTTGCTTCTCTTTCATAATGAGTTCGAGTTGCTTTTGATAGGCGACTTTATCTCCTTCCGACAAGGTGCCGCCTGCATTCATCTTTCCTTCGAGATCCTCGATCATCTTCTGCAAGTCCTCGACTCGTTTTTCGCTCGACACCTTCTCCTGTGCGAGTCGGCGCAGTTCTTCCTCCACCTCCGGATCCTTTGACGTCTCAAAACTCACGGCTTCGTTCCCGGAGGCCATGGCGTTAGCGTCGCTTCCTTCTGAGGATTCGGGTTTGATGCGTCGTTCTTTGCAGGATAGGGAGAGGGCTAGCGTCATGAACAAAGTGATCATGACGCAGATGAAACGCAGAGGAGGAGTCAGACTCATGGGCAGTCTCCCGAGGGAAAAATGGTATAAAGACCATTCTCCCTTATCGGCAGACTTACGCCTCAATGTAATTTTTTATCCAAACAATACCAAAACCACCTAAGTACCTGATTCAACTGGGGCTACTTCTGGTTTTTCGGCCGCTTCGACGAGGGGAACCGCCTCGCCCTCGACTTCCGCCTCAGCGGCGGCGCTCGCCTTCGCCTTGCTCACCCGCGGTGGAAACTCGAAACGAAAGCCCGTCCAATCATTTTCCATGACCAGTTTGGCGCTAAACTTGCGTCCCTTTTTCGAAACGAAGTCACTGATGACCGCCGTTTCTTTCTGTTCAATGAACTGTTTGACGTCTTCACGCGTCAGACTTCTCTTGCACAGTATGCGAGGAAAGCCAAAGCCAGGTCCTCGCTTTTCGCCCGCTTCCCGAGCCTTGACCTTATTATGACACGCATAATCGACCGCTGTTTCGATCACCAGACAATCAGGCGCGCAGCGCATAGGACAAGGTCCAATAGGCTCCTCGTTGATCTCGATGTTCAGATCGGGATTGGCTTCTTCGCTTTGCTCGATCACGCGACGAGCGAGCTTTCCGCCATTCAGTTCGAGCACAGCGCGATAGTCTTTCCCATTAGCGTTCTTGAATCCGTCGAGCTCGGGTGTAATCTTTTTCTCGAGCAAAGTCTTCACGACGTAGGGGTTTATATAGCGGCCATTAAAATCTTTCCAAATAAGGAAATCACAGGCCTTTTTGCCGGTCCGCTTCGTGCTCTCCGAACACCCATAAAACCAAGCACGCTCGAAGACTTCGCGCGCACAATTAGGGCAAGGGCCCAAAGGATTGGTGTCCGGATAGATCTGTTCAAAATCAAAGTCGCGAGTATGGTCGACGACATCTTTCGCATAGGATGCAATCTCGCTCATAAAAGAAGCGGCGGTCCGCACTCCTTTTTCGACTTCATTCAGATGCAATTCGAGTTGTCCCGTGAGCTCTGCTGAAGTCAAGCGACTGGCGTTGATCCGATGCAAAATATCGATCAAACGTATGCCCTTAGGAGTGGGTCTCAGATTCTCATCGACGTACTCACGATTCTTTAAGTTCTCGATGATATCAGCGCGCGTCGCTGCCGTTCCGAGACCGTCAGCTCCGTGCAAGGCCTGCGACAGTTCTTCGTTTTCGATATGACGACCCGCGTTTTCCATCAGCGAGAGCAGACCCGCTTCCGAAATGCGGGCGGGCGGCTTGGTCTCATGCTCTTCGAGGGTCGGTGCTTCAGCATCGACTTTGACACCTTCAGCCCGGTCTTTGCCCGCAATCAGGGCCATGAAAGACTTATCACTCTTGTCCGGCACTTTGCCAAACACAGCTTCCCAGCCGGCTTCCTTGAGAACGCGCGGGGGCTTGCTTCGAAAATTGTGACCTGCAATCTCGGTGATCCGTTCGACTTCCTCGTAGACGGAAGGAGGATAGAAAGCCGCCATGAATTGTCTCGTGACAAGATCATAGAGTTTCTGATCATCACCTTCGAGCGTCCGAACTTCACCTGTGGGTATGATGGCAAAGTGATCACTGACGCCTTCGTTATTGAAGACTTTCTCTTGATTGAGTAGACCCGCTGTTCGCAGATGCCCGGCGTGGGGCCCGTATTCCTGATGCGACGCCAGCACTTCGAGGATGCGCGCAACTTCTTCTTTGTAATCTTCCGGCAGCACCTTGCTGCTAGTACGAGGATAGGTCAGGACCTTGTGCGTTTCATAGCATCGCTGGGCGGCTCGCAGCGTTCGCGTCGCGGACCAACCAAAACGCGTGTTGGCCGTCCTTTGCAAAGAAGTCAAATCGAAGAGCAGAGGCGGCGTGCGTGGCGAAGGTTTTCGCGTTTCGCTCGCCGTCGCGGGCAAACCGGCTTTGACCACCTGCATGACCACATCGGCTTTCGATTTGTCGAATATGCGATCTTCTTTGAAATCACGCGTTGCGTTCTTCCGATCAAAGTTGGGATCGTACCAAGTTCCTTCGTAGACTTGATCGTGGACCTTAAAGCTCCCGATGACCTTCCAATAGGTCATCGGCGCGTGTTCAAGCACTTCAATTTCGCGCTCGACCAGCAGGCTTAAAGTCGGCGTTTGCACGCGACCAGCGGACCAGGCTACGCCGCGTTGATTCTTGGCTTTCAAGCGGACTGTTAGCGCGCGCGTTGCATTCATTCCGATCAGCCAATCGGCATTGGCTCGGCATGCAGCGGCGGCAGCGAGTCCACTATATTTCTCGCCGTCTTGAAGACCTTGGAATCCATCTTGGATCGCTTTTTTCGTCATCGATTGGAGCCAAAGCCGATGAATGGGCTTTTCGACGCCGACAAACTTCACGATTTCACGAAAAATCAACTCCCCTTCGCGCGCCGCATCGCAGGCGTTGATGAGGTGATTGACATCGGCGCGTTCCATCAGCTTTTTGATAATATTCAAACGCGTCTTTTGGTTGGGCACAGGTTTGGTCTTGAAGTCCTCTGGGATGATAGGCAAGTCCGCCAGGCGCCAACGCTTATAGACGGGGTCTATATCTTCGGGTTCGAGGAGCGTGAGAATGTGACCGACAGCATAGGTACACACGTACTGATCGCTCTCGTAATACTCTCCCTTCGACTTCTCTTCGAAACCTCCGAGCGCTTGAACGATATCTTTAGCTACGCTGGGCTTTTCGGTGATTATCAGTCCTTTTCCCTGCTTCTTCAATGCGCATCGTCCTTTTTCGAATGAAGAATCCTTTTGCCATCATTTTGGCGTATTCGGAGGATATACCGATTCCTCCTTACAAAAACGATAAGATTTCTTGGTGTCAAGTCAAACCGTACAAGCGTAGAGATGGTTAGGCCGGATTCTTGCGCGCTCTCTCTTTGTCTTTGTCTGCACGATCTCCATAGTGCAGCCACTTCTCAAGGACTTCAACTATATCTTCGAGGCGAGCTGGCTTGGCCAAATAGTCATCAAAGCCTTCCGCGAGGATGTGGAGACGGTCCTGTGCCAAAGCAGTCAGGGCAATCACAGGAACGTAGTCGCTCATTTCCGGCAGTTTACGCATGATCTGGAGAAGCTCTGAGCCATCCATATGCGGCATTTGGCAATCGACGAAGATGAGATCGAAACTGTTCTTCTCGATCAACTCGAGCGCCTCAACACCTGAACTGGCAACCGTCACCTGCGACGCAAGACGGGTGAGTTGACGCCGCGCCACCTTTAGATTAATGGGATCGTCATCAACGACGAGGATATGTTTGCCGCTGCCTAGCCGCCTCACCTCAGCCACGCGTTGCGGCTTTGAGACAGGTCCAGAACGGGCGATGCCTATTCCCGGCGCCTGATCATTCGACCAGAACGGAGGAATGCCAAAATTAAGCGAGACCTCGAAGGTCGACCCTTTGCCGAGTTCGCTCGTGATGCCGATGGTTCCTCCCATCAGCTCGACCAGCTGCTTGGTGAGGCTCATTCCTATACCTGTCCCTGGCCGCAGGCTCACCGCCTCTGAATCCGTCTGTTCAAAGGGCGCGAACACGCGCGGTAGCTGCTCGCGACTGATCCCGTAGCCCGTATCTTTGATTTCAAATTTGAGGGTAATCGAGGAGTCATCCTGATTTTCCAAACGGACACTGACGCGCACCGAGCCTACTGGAGTGTATTTGACGGCGTTGCTGATTAGATTGTTGAGAATCTGCATCAGCTTTCTCTCATCACCGACGACTGTCTCAGGGACCTCGGGAGCAACGATGGCGATCAATTTGATATGACGCTTGTCAGCCTCACGTCGATAGAGCTGCAGTCCGTCGTTGATCAGCCGACGCGGATCGAAGCTCTTCTTTCTGACTTCCATCTTGCTGGCTTCAAGTTTACTGAGGTCAAGGACATCGCTGACGAGCTCTATCATGCTTTGCCCACAACGCGACATCACCTCGAGGAGCTCGTGCTGATCAGCTGTGAGTTCAGTCGTCTGCAATATCTCCATCATGCCGAGCACACCATTCATAGGTGTTCTGATCTCGTGGCTCAGCCAGACTAAAGATTCGGCTTTGCTTTGGAGAGCTTGTTTGGCTAAAGCCAAAGCATGCGCCTGTTCCGCCTCGAAGCGTCTGCGCTGCCGCAGTCGATGCAGACTCGCCCGAATCGGCCTGAGATCTCCGGCGAACTCGTCGATGAAAATAATATCGCGCGCTCCGTGACTAAGAAAAGTTTCCATGTTCTCGTCGTCCGCACGTTCCAGACAGAGAATGATATCGAGGTCGGGATTATTCTCGTGGAGGCGCCCGACGACTTTTAAGACTTCCGTATCGGCGACACCCTTCTCTGGCTTGTACCAGAGAGTTTCGAGCTGAGGAAAAATTCGCACGAGAGAATTGTCACAGCG
>CANJJY010000189.1 GCA_947474445.1 Oligoflexaceae bacterium | reverse complement strand
GGTGGGGACGGGGGCGGGGATCGGGTTTTGGGGTGAGGGTTGATGTGGCTTTGGGCTCGCTGCTGCTGGTGCTTCCTTACTTTTTACTATGTCGACCATCTCTCTCACATACCCCTCGATGTCCTGCATGAATCGCTCTAGCGATAGATGACCCGTTTCGATTTGATGAAGCTTGGCTTCCCATTCGCCCGTGAGAGCGGCACTGCAGACCGTCGGATGCACCGATTGAATCAATCGCGTCCCTAGGTCGGTCGCCCAAAGCGTTTTCTCTCTGCGCTCGACGTAGGTCTTTTGCAGCAGATTCTCGATGATGGCGGCCCGCGTCGCCGGAGTGCCCAGTCCTCGCTCGCGGAGAATATCGGTCAATTCCTTGTCATCCAAACGACTGCCCGCCGAAGCCATGCTGTTGAGCAGCGAAGCATCATTGAAAGCCGGCGGAGCCTGCGTGGCTTTGTCGAGTATCTTGACCTTTTCTACCATTAGATTCTCGCCGGGCTGCAGCGGCGGCAAGGGGGCGACGTCTCGCGAGCTTCTCAGTTCGAGCGTCTTCCAGCCCTTTTTTATCGCGATGCGAGCACTTGCCAGATAGTGATCCGCATCGCCAGAGCCCGCATCGGTGATCGTGATATCGAGCAGACTCTGACTCGAGACATAATCATCCTGCCAAGCCATCAGCAGACGTCTGACGATGAGGTCAAAGATTTTGCCTTCGGCCTCGGGCAATTGACCCGGACGCTTGCCGACGGGAATGATCGCATGGTGATCGCTGACCTTTTTGTCATCGACATGGGTAGGCCCGAGCGGTGTGACGCCGGTGCGCGCATGGAGTCCGCAGTCTTCATAGGGCTCGCGCAGGGCCTGGACGACAGACGGCAGCGCCTGCGCTACGTCCTGACTGAGATGGCGGCTGTCGGTGCGCGGGTAGGTGATCAGCTTGTAAGACTCGTAGAGGCGCTGCGCGAAATCGAGCGTTTGCTTGGCCTGGTATCCGAACAGCCGGTTCGCTTCTTTTTGCAATTCAGTCAGATCAAATAATTTGGGCGGCGGTAGACTCTGCTCTTTGTCACTGCGCCTGACCACGCGCGCCTCTCCCGTGCGCGCCCGCTGCTCGATGAGGGGGAGGCGCGGATCGTCGACCTTAAATCGATAGGCCTCGCCGCGCAGGGCACCCGGCTGCGGCTCAAAATAAAAGGCGCGAAAGGATGGATGCGCACCGGTTTTAAAGTACGCTTCAATCTCGCGATAAGGCTCCGGCACAAAACTCTGAATGGCCAGCGTGCGCTCGACTATCATCGCCAGGGTCGGCGTCTGCACGCGACCGACCGACCATCGCTCGTTGAAACGAAGGGAATAGGCCCGTGAGAGATTGAAACCGACGAGCCAGTCAGCCCGCGATCGACCGCGCGCATTGTCCGCCAAGCGATCGAAATCCGAGCCGGGGCGCAGCTGAGAAAATGCCGCGCGGATGCTGTCTTCTGTCAGCGATGAGAGCCACAAGCGCTGTACAGGTTTCCGGCAACCCGCGCGCTCGTAAATGTAACGAAAGATCAGCTCACCTTCGCGCCCGGCATCCGTCGCGGCGATGACGGTGGTCACCTCCGGTTTTTGCATCAAGGCCTGCAGCTGTTCAAATTGTTCCGCTGTCGATGGTGACACGACCAGAGGCCAGCTGCGTGGCAGAATAGGCAGGTCGGCTTCCCGCCACTTGCGCCAGGCTGGATCCATGTCGTGGGGTTCGGCGAGACCGACTAAGTGTCCTAGTGCCCAGCTGACATAATATGTGGCGCTCTGAAAATAGTGGCGGCCTTTGATCGGCACCTGGAGGGCTTGGGCCAAATCGCGAGCGACCGACGGTTTTTCAGCGATAATCAGTTTCAAATCAGTGCGTTCCTCCAGAGCAGCCAAGGTCCACAAATTACCACGAGCGTCCCCTTTCCGTCGAATGACATCTACAGAGAAGGGCGGACTTGCGCGGTATGAAGCTCTGAGTCGGAGAGTCTTCGAAAGGATGTGAAGCGATGGGTAAAAGCGTCAAAACCTTCCAGAAAAGGGCTTTGACTTCTTTGGCTCGGCGTTGTCTATCTGGGAGGCGCAAGGCGGTCCTCGTCTGCGCCGCCGATAGGAAAGAGGTGATATGTGAAACGGAAAGCCCAAGTGAAAGACATAGCCTTTCGCATTTTTTCTGGATTATTTGCCCTGATGCCAGCTTTTTTCCTCGAGGCCTTGGCGCGGTTTTGCAGCCTGCTTTTTTTTCGCCTGTTCCCGATGCGGCGCCGTTTGGTTCTCAAAAATCTTCAGGCTGTTTTTCCTCTCCTGCCACCGGACGAACGCGAGCGGATAGCTCTTGAAAGTCTCAAAAGTTTTGCGCTGACTTGCTTTGAAACGACGGCTGGCGGACTCAAGCCTATCGGTCAAGACGTGCCTATTGAAGGCGCCGCGCATCTGCGGGAAGCTCTGACACGGGGCAAAGGCGCGCTGCTTCTCTGCACGCACCTGGGCAACTGGGAAGCCCTGGCCGCCGCCATATCCCAGCAGGTGGCGCCGACCCACGTCATCGTCAAAAAAGTAGGCGATGGCCGCTTTGATCAGTTTGTCGTGTGGGTGCGGCGTCGTTTGGGTTACGAAGCGATAGCCAAAGGCGTGGACCAAGCACCGGCCCGGCAGATTTTTAAGGCCTTGGCGCGCAATGAAATTGTGGGTTTTGTGATGGATCAGTATCAACACGGCGCCCCTGAAATGCTCTTTTTCGGTTACCCGACGCGGACCAACACCGGTCTGGCGACGATCTGGCGCCGAACGGAAGCCCCGGTGATTCCCGTCCTCATCGAACGACTGGCCCCGCATCGGCACCGAGCCGTGGTGTGGCCCCCACTGGCCCTCGAGCGAAGCAGCGATCCGGTCGGCGATATCGAGCGAGCGACCGGCCAGTTCAATCGTGTGATGGAAAAAATGGTCCTCTTTCGTCCCGATCAATATTTTTGGCTTCACGATCGCTGGAAATGGAAGCAAGATCTTCAGCAACGGAAATCTTCGGCTCCCTGGTCGATCGCTTCCTTGCACGACGTCTGATCTCTCGTCACGAGGATAAAGCTTGTGGGACCGCGCATCAATTTGACCTTTCGCTTGATCGCGCCTCCCATCTAAAGCTTGGCCTTACTTTTCTGCGTGATGGCAGTGATCTGATCCACGTATTTTAGGCAGGCCCCACCCTTTTCCAAGCCCGGTTCTATAAAAGGCACGATGGCCAGCAGGGGGTTCACCAAAGCGCCGAGGGCCGCAGCAGCGATTGAACGGGCGGCTAAACCCTTGGCCCCGAGCGCCACGCGCGGCGAGCGCAAGGGACCTTCGATGGTGATAGGCGAACGCGCGCTGCCCACGCTGAAATCTTTCGGCCGCGCTTCGAGCGTCAGATGCAGCGTCTCTCGCCCGAGATCGACAAAACCTCGCCCCACTATATTTGAATCGGCCGTCGCGATGAGAAAGGCCTTGGTATCGAAACGGCCTTGGCTGGCGTCGAAGGAGGCGATCATACACTGCAGCGGCGTCGTCGGATTGTTGGCAAACCACGAGGTGATCGTTTCGGTGAGATCAAAACCAAAAGCTTCGATGACGGTCGCCGAAAGACGACCCTCTTCGAGGGCTAGGCGCAGCGAACCGTCGAGGCTTTGCGCTAGAGCGTGCGGGCTTTTGCCCTGGGCCTTGAGCTTGATCTGTCCGGCAATGAGGCCTTGGGCTAATTCTGATGGCTTGAGCTTGATGACAGGGATGTCGCGGGCGAAGGGCCCGAACAGGGTCTTGAGATCGATGCGCCTGAGCTTGAGGACGGACGTGAACCGAGCTTCGGGACGACTGGCATCGAGCTGCAAGGACCCCTCGATGGCGCCGCCGGCTATCCCGAGTTTGAGGGGCTTAATTTGCAGGTCTCCCGCTTTGAGCGATACTCTGACTTCAGCTCGATCCAGGATTTGACCCATGGCGGCGCCGGTGTAGGCCGCTATTTTCAGGTGGATGGCCGCATCCATCGCACGGAGCGCCTTGAACGCAAAAGTCTCATGAGAAAAAAGCGGGCCTTGGCTCTTTTCTCCGGGTTTGGCGCGCGGCGTCGCTGCGGGAGAGGCCTGCCAGGACGTGAGATCCTCGTGGCGTAAAAGTGGAACCTCGACCTCCGCTTGAAGCGCGGGACGCTCGCCTCCGAGGTCGATGCGACCACTCGCGTTCACCTCCGAACGACCGAGGATCAAAGACATCTGGGGAAAACGAAAGAGCTGAGGACTATGTTCGAGCATCACCTGCAAGCGATAGGCGGGCACGCGCCCGAGATCGCGGCCCAGAAAGGCGCTCAAGGCTTTTAGGCTGGCGCCTTTGGCCGTTAATTGCAGCATCTGGGTCGGACGATCCGGATCGAGCTGGGCCGAGAGGATGAGGTCCTGATCGGCGACATGCGCTCTGATCAGGAGAGGATAGGTGCGATCGCTCGCCTGAAAGAGTCTGAGCGAACCCGCCTCGCCATTGAGGGTGAGAGGAAGACCGAGGACATCCCCCTGACCGCGCACGAGAATCGGCGCATCCGCATCGGCGGCCTGCGCGTCGAGACGCTCGATATGGGCGGTAAACGAGGGTTTTTCCGCTTCCTTGCCCTGGGACGCAGAGCCGCGGTAGCTGAGGCCAACATCGATGAGCGTAGCTTCCCGCACGTAGAGGCGGCTTAGCGAGCGGAGAGAGTCTTCTAGGCTTTTGGACTTGATCTCTTCCGTGGGTTCTGTGACCTGGAGAGCGAGGCGGGCTCCTTCCAATCGATAGGCTTCGACGATGAGCAGCCCCTTGGTCAAAAGTGGCCAGAGGCGAAAGCGAAGGGACGATTCTTCGAGCGACAAGGATTCCCAAGGTGATTGCGCCTTGGTCTGACGAAGGGCAAAATGAGTCAGGGCCAATTCAGGTTGCCAGCCTATGTGCACCCGACACGCACCGAAAGATTGGACCTCAGCTGCCGTCAGTTTTTCGATCTGGCGCACGAGGAAAGGACTGTACTGGCGACAGGGTATCAAGTTAAAAATGAAGACGGCCAAGAGGACGAGGAGAAGAAGGCCCAAGAGACTTCCACCTAGCCATTTGAAGAAAGTGAGAGCTGAGCGCACGGGCGACCTCCGCTATTTGAGAGAGAGGACGAGTGAGCATGCGAGGGATGCCGACTCGCATGGTCATCACTACGATACGAAGGTGTGAAGATCAAGTCGGACTGGATCTCTGCTGGCACTTACCCATGCAAGGAAATCTTGGAATATGCAGTTTAAGGTACTCGTTTTCAATGCCCAGGATCTCTTTCTCGCATTGGCGCATGAACCGCGACCCGAAGATTTGGGCCGTCTCAGCGATGAGGAATGGCAGTATTTTGGGCAAGGGCCGGAGAAGATCAAACCGCTTTCCAAACTGCATGGCATCGCGCGCATGTTCGCCGAAGAAGATCCTGATCTGGCTTGTCTTTGCGAGGTGGGCGGCGTGCTGGCCTTGGAAAATCTCAATCGCCTCTTTCTCGGTCAGCGCTACCACGTGTTCTTGCAGGCGGGGAACTCCGACAGGGGGATCGAAAACGGATTCTTGCTGAAGAAAGGCGGGGCTTTTGACGGCGAGCTGCACTCTTTCAAGGAGTGGCCTGTCGTCTTTCACTATCCCCACGAGATCGATGCTCAGACGCACGCGATTGCGGCGGCGGCGGCTCCTTATCTTGATCTGGGGGTTCCGCATCAGCGGCGCCTTTCGCGCGATATCCCGGCTCTTTATCTCAGGCACGATTCAACTCTACGCATGGTCGTGCTGCTCGCTCATCTCAAGTCTGGACTTGATCCGCACGGACTCGATCCAGGGGGAGGTGTCAGGCGCAAGGCGGAACTCGAAGCTCTGGTGGCCATCTATCGCAAATTGAGTGATGAATTAAAGGTACCGGTTTTGGTCGGAGGAGATTTCAACGGGAAGGCTGATCGGGATGGTTTTACTCAGGAATTTGAAGCTCTGTATCGGGAAACGGATCTCGACGATGCATTGCGGGTCGCGGGGCGGGACGCTCATGAGCGGCTGACTCATTTTACCTTCGTCAAGGATAAGATCTTGACCCAGCAGTTTGATTATCTGTTTCTGCCGCGCGCCCTCCAGGGGCGTATCGTGGCCGAAAAAACCTACGTGTATCGCTATCGCTTCGGCACAGCGGAAGGAGAAATCATGTTGCCTTTCTCCTTCCGCGATCGGAACTCACTGCCTTCGGATCACTATCCGCTCGTCTGCGTACTTGATCTTAGTTAGAACTTGAGCTCGACTTAAGCTGCGAAACGGCTTCTAGACAAGCAGCATTGCTCGTGAATATCGCTGTCGCGTAACCATTCGGCCATTTAACCATGAAAGTGTTTTGGCTGCAGCTGTACTGGACGTTGCAGGAGGTCGGGTAAAGCGTGTTTTTGGCTCCGCCTTCCTTGAGCGTAATGGAGAATTGACCGCCGCTGCAAGCGGTTGCGGTGGCTGTGACGGTGCTACGTGGCAAGTCTCTTGGAGTCGACGAGGTAGTTGTCGTTGAGCTGGTTTGCTCGGTCGAGGTGCTGGGTGATTTTACAATTTCTGTTTTGATCGTGACTTCGCTGGTGCCCGTCACCGTAACTTCGGTGATTGGCCTGGTAGAGCCAGGAACGCAGATTTTTATCGTCGCAGCATACTTAGCCGTATCGATTTTGTGTTCTACGTCTGGATCACAGGTCTCGTACACGACTTCATCTTCACTGTCGATAAAGGCAACGTCGATGGTATAAGTACCGAACTCAACGACCATGGTCGAATCTTTGGCTTCTCCGTCGGTGAAATCCGATTTTGAGAAGGTTTTCTTAGGGATCGTCAAAGCGGTTGGTAGGCTGCGCACCAAGGAGACAGTGGCTTTAGCCCATTCCTTCTGATCATCATCAGTCGGAGTATTGAATGATACGCTGGCTAACTGCGCAGGAGGCGCATCGCTCGATGATTTTTTGCTGCAAGCATTAATCGAGAGGACCAAGAGAGGAAGCAGGGAAGCGACGACGTAGGCAAACTTCATGAACAACTCCGGCGGTGATAGGAAATCAGCAACAGCTTGGGACAATCGAAGGAAGGGCTTCACTCTCTCTGAGATCTCATTAATGACGCACCCAACCTCCACGTCAATGTGTAACAGAGTCCTCGTTGCAATGCAATAGTGGCGCGGCATATTTTTTAGGGAAATGCAAAACTATTTTTAAAGAGCTGATTTAACAGGCATATAAAGTCACGTGAGGGGCCGAGGACGTCGAGGAAAAAGAGTCCTTTGAGGGCGGGGGCTTACCTGTATATCCATATTAAATCTAGTAATATCAGATACGTGCATGGTTGGGGGCGGAAGAGTCCCGCTTGAGCTCACAGCTGAGCCGCCGGCGTCCCCGGGCTAGACTCCGAGAGTTGCCGTTCCATAGCAGCTGCGGTGGGATCGGGCCATGGAACTGTCCAAATCCCTAACGGATCGAAATCGAGCCTCGACCTAACCTCCCCTTCCTGGAAAATTCTCTTTATAAGTAGGCACCCTACCATCGGTCTTCAAAGCATCTCAATCCGCACAGTTATTGCAAGAAAGGAGAGCCCCACAGCTAGGTCGCCCTTTTTTTACAGAGGAATCAGTGAATGTCACCATGGAAATCACCAAAGACTCAAGTTCCGACCCTTATTTTTCTTTCTCTAACTCTGACCTTAGTCTTAGCCTGTATTCCAAAAAAATCCTCTTTCTCCCTGCAAATGGAAAGTTCAGAGCAAAGCACGGCTTTAACAGTTCAAGGGCCAATTCAAGAATTTATCTATCAGCGCTCAAGAACTTCGACATTTGATGCCGAAGATATGCAGTTTGAGGCTGCCTACCGCGATGTCGTCGTCACCTATGCAGGAACAATCTCTCCGGGCAAGGTGCGGGTTCGCGGAGGCGTCCGCTTTTGCGATAGCTTTCCTCAGCTCAAACTCAAGTTGGCCAAGGGATTCAAAATCATGGACCAAAATGAGTTCAAAATCGTGGGCGATGGAACCTACCAACTTGATCCTGCGGTCCCCCTTAAAGCGCAGCAGTGTGCTAATAAACTCGATACACGCGACAAGACCGCTGAATTTCTCATAGAAAAATCGATCTATGATCTGGCAACTAAAGTGCTGGACTATCATTTGAAGAATATCCCCTTAACGATTAAATACCGTGATCCAGTCACTGGGCTTCAAGTCGATAAGTTCTCATATCTGCTTGA
This sequence comes from Oligoflexaceae bacterium, assembly GCA_947474445.1. Taxonomy (GTDB): domain Bacteria; phylum Bdellovibrionota_B; class Oligoflexia; order Oligoflexales; family Oligoflexaceae; genus Oligoflexus. The sequence continues at coordinate 139 of CANJJY010000189.1, read as the reverse complement.
AGATCCCAAAGCGGCCGCCAAGCGATACAAAGATAAGGTGGCCTCATTCGAGGTGCTCGACCAAAGGTTGGCTTGGATCGGAGACAGTGAGGAAAATGCTGAAACAATGACTTATGACTTTGTCTATGATGAATATCTG
>CANJJY010000188.1 GCA_947474445.1 Oligoflexaceae bacterium | reverse complement strand
TGGACCATGCCCTGGAAGCCTTTTTGGATAAGCACGACCTTCTGCGCAAAGCTGAACGGGCGCAGAAAAGAGCGGAGGCGGGAGCTCGCGGGAAAGTTGAGGTCCAGGCGGAAGTGTCGGAAAAAACAGTTTTAATGCCTACTGAAGAAGTTCAATTTGACGTCGAACCAGTTATCCCCGGGGATACGATCAGGAGCCACTACATTCCTCAAGACTTCCGTCATGCGGTGTATCTGCGGGATGGAGGTCGTTGTGGTTTTGGGAGCTAGAGGAGATGCGCAGACCTAGCGGATGTTTCAGTCAGAAGCGAAGTGTCGGAATCACAGACACCGGCTCGAACTTGCTTCATCATTAACTCGGCTACTTTTTTGTTAAAGAGCCCAGAACTCACACCCAGATCACTTGCCTTTTGCCCAAATATATCTTGTATCTTCTCGAAATCCCCAAACTTTTAAAAGTCTCCTCAAGTTCTTAGCGCTCGAGCCGATCGGGTGGTGGGTCTAGTATCAGGTTTTGTTCATAGAGTAAGAGGGGATCATGAAACATCTAGCGAAGGTGCACGTACTGTGCACAAGGACAGCTGTTGCCATTTTTCTATTGGCAGGCTGCGGAGCTGAACGCAAGAAGGCGGAATCGACGGATCCGGTGATCGTCCAGAGTGCCGATGCAGCGGCGCAATCAAATGACGAAAAGGAGCAAGCTTCGGCCGCTTCGACCGAAGCCAATCGGAAGGCTGCGACGGCAGGTCCCGAACAAGGCGGCGGCACTCCCGACGATGGAGGGAATCCTTATCCCGGCGATGGTAAAGGAGGCAAAGGTGAAGGCGGACCAGGACAAAATAGTCCCGGACAAGGCGATCAAGCGGGACAGAACACCCCACCTCCGGCGGCCGATGGCTACGAAGGAACAGCTTACGTCTTCATCGAAGCTGATTGCTATTGCGCCAGACAAGATGATGTCTGTAGCATGCTCAATTGGTTTGAAATATCCATACTCGATAAGCGCACCAAGAAGGTGATCTGGGGCTCCGAGGGTAAGCGCGTGGTCATGCACAACGATTGCAGCTTTACCACCGTGCTCGGCAAGGAGATGAAAATCCCCCGCGAAATCTTGGCCCGTAAAGCTAACACCATGCTCTTTCAACTGAAGAACGATGCGGAAACTCAAGTGGTGCCTTTCTATGATCCTTTCCACCACGGACAAGTTGGAGCGACAGGCGCCGCAGGCCCCAGTGGAATGCAAGGCCCTAAAGGCGACAAGGGTGATCGCGGCGATCGCGGCGAAATAGGGCCAAAAGGCGACCTGGGACCCAAAGGAGAGACTGGTCCCGCCGGTCCTCAGGGGCTGAAAGGCGACAAAGGCGATAAAGGTGACAAGGGCGATATCGGTAACACGGGTCCCGCCGGTCCCCAAGGTCCGCGCGGTGAAATCGGCCCGTCTGGTCCTAAGGGTGATATCGGATCAACAGGTCCGGCTGGACCTCAAGGCAACCGGGGCGATGTCGGTCCGCAAGGTCCCAAGGGTGACAAGGGTGATACAGGTCTAACCGGTCCGCAAGGTCCGCGTGGAGACACAGGATTGATTGGACCAAAGGGTGATAAAGGCGATACCGGTGCACTCGGTCCGCAAGGTCCTAAAGGCGATCGAGGGGATGTCGGCCCAACTGGTCTTCAAGGTCCCGCTGGTCCTCAGGGTGAAGTCGGTCCGCGTGGCCCACGCGGCGAGTCGGGATTGGAAGGACCTATGGGCCCTCCAGGCCCTCCCGGACCTCCGGGTCCTGCTGGTTCCTCTTCGGCAAGCGGTCTACGATCGCTTGGGATGAAATAGAGGTTACGCTTACGTTTGAAGTGCTCGAAATGAGGGGCTCTGCAAGATCTTGCAGGGCCTCTTTTTCTGTGCCTGGCTAAGCGGGTACTTCGGGAGTGGAAACCTTTTTGGGCTCTGTTGGCGGGTTGCCACGGACATGAAAGCCGACGGCCGTCATAGAGCCCAGGGAGGTGAGCCCTCTTCGATGTTGTCATTATTCTAATAATATAGACGTGTTATGGGAGGCCAAGAAGTTGCCCCGGGAGTCGAACAAGTCGTCGCGTGTAATGTTTGATCATGTTCCCAGGAGGTGGCATCATCAAGGGGTCTCAACCTTTATTGAGACCTATCACTCAAACAAAGAAACTCCGTCATTAACTTCACTGCGAAGGGAGTTAAGCGTGCTGCATCAAGGTAAATGTTTGAAAATTCTGCAGCAGATCGTTGCTGAAGTGAGTCCCATAAAAGTTTTGGTCTTTGGCTCCTCCGTCAACGGAAAACCGCGAGCGAATGATTTGGACTTTCTCATTGTCATCCGTGACGAAGCCGACCCGCGTGAAATCGCCAGAAATCTCTATCGCAAGATTGACCGTAATGGAATCAGTATCGATCTCGTGGTGGTGACGGAAGGCGAGTATGAAATGCAGCGGGAATCTTTTTGGTCTGTAGTAGGCGTAGCTCAACGGGAAGGGAAAGAAATTTATGTCGCCAAGACAGCTTGAGACAGCCAAAGAATGGCTAAGAAGAGCAAAAAGCAACTACAAGCGGGCCTTGCTTCCAAAGACCGAGGGTATTTACTGGGAGGACATGTGTTTCGATACACAACAGGCTAGCGAAAAAGCCTTGAAGGCTCTTTTTATCGTGTATGGGAAGAAATTTCCCTATACTCATGACATCGGAGAGTTGATCGCAGAATTAGAGGGTTTCATCGACGATGTGCCCGAGGCCGTAAGAAATGCGAGTGAACTAACAGACTATGCCGTTGCCACTCGCTATCCGGGTTGGGGTAAGGCCGTGTCAGAAGAAGAATATAAAAAGGCTGTCGTTCAAGCTAAGACGGTTCTTGATTGGATCGACTCGAAATTTACTTCCATTCCCGGAAAAACCTAGCGTTAGGCACAGTTTGGTCGCTCTAACGAGCCTCTTCGCGAAGCGCATCAAAGGTACCTTGATCCCAGAGGGTATAAAAGCCGTGGGAACGATAGGTCTGGAAATTGTCCCAGCAACGCTGCGATTCAGTAGAATGCGGCAGCGCACGAATGCAGGCTTCATAATAAGCCTCGGGATACATCCAGGCTGTCACATATTGCAGCTTCTCGCTCACTTCGCCCGCTAAGCGGAAACCGGCTGACTTCAGCATTTCGGTTTCACCGCTGATCGCCAAGTCGTTGAACATATTCATCGCTCTCAGATATTCCACGTAACCATAGCTCCTGCCTTTGGCAGAGAGGGCATTGCCTTGTTCGATGAGAAGCTGAGCCTTAGAGATCGCAGCCCCTCCCGCATAGTGATGGCGTAATTTTTCACGCGTCCAATTCTTTGCCGAATTACGCCAGGTGACGAGGAGATCGCGCTGGGGAACGGAAAGCCCGCCGTCTTCGAGGAGGCGTGAGGTCATCTCGAGAGTCACGTGCGCATCATTACGCATACGGATGGTGATGGCGAGGAGGTTTTCGAGAGCGTTGTACCACTGTTCAGGTCGACCCGTGCGAAAGTTGCGATCGATCAAAGCATGTTCGTACGCGAGCATCGCTTCCTTGAATTTGCGGACGCCTCCGAAATATTCGGCGCGAGCCAGTTCGCTCGAGCCCGGTGCAGGAGCTGGGAAAGGGAACAAACCAGGATTTTTAGGCGAATTCACCGCATGGCATGACACGCAATAGTGAACTGTTTGTTTGAGAATGTAGCGCGCGTGGGGGTAGTTACCGCGCCGATAGACGGATTGAATCTGCTGGAATTTTTGCGGCATATCGAGCGAGACGTAACGCATGATGGGATCGACGGCACTCTTTACGGCACTCGATGTTTTTGCCGCGTGTGACAAGGATTCCAGGGCCTGAAGTGAAGTCATGACCTTGGTCTTTTGATCGGCGGAAGGCGCTTCGAAGGCCGCCGTGCTTTGCACGAGGAATGCAATATGATCAGCCGCGAGGCGGAGATTTTCATTGATGGCTGGTGCCGGCGCGGGTTTGGCCTTGCGTTGCTTTTGGGCCGAGGCCAATGGATTCCAGGCCAAACCGAAGAGGCAGACTAAGGCGATCCGTCCGAACATTTTTTGTCTCCCATGGCGAACGCGAGGGGGGCGTCGCGATTTCGAAAATCGCCCTTAAGCGACAGAGCACTTGGTTTATATTCTATCTTATTTGTTGAGAAACTGCAGAAGAGGGGGGCGGACAGGCGAGGATTAAACGTCAGAATTCTTTTCCAGAATTTCCTTAATTCGACCATTCATAAAAGTTTTGGACATCCAAAACACGTCAGCGAGCTGGGCGACGATATCTTTGGCCGGATCGAGATTTGCCAGTTCCTTGCGGACGAGATAAGAGGGTGTCAATAATTTGGCGGCGAAGAGATTGGACTGAATCTCACTGATATAATTGGCATGTTCGCCCGCATCCTGCGTGACGGAAATGGCTTCTTTGTTGAGAAAGTAAGGTGCCATGGCGCGCGCGATGCGATAGCGAACGAATGGTCGCATCTTAACATCGAGCGGGTAAGAGATAGAGACCTTGCCACCTTCGTGGGATACGGTGATCGGATTATCCTGCTGATCGGGCTCAACTTCCACCGCGCGCATCGTGATGTCGCCGTAAGAAGCGACGACTTCAGGGAGATAGAGTGGGGCTTCGCTGAAGGAAATTGTCTCGTGGATCGAGCGGACGACGCGGTTGATCTCCACTTCATTGATTTCAAACTGACGCTTGAATTCGAGCTCTTTTTCCCGCGTCCAATGCGCTGCATGCCGCCGATAGAATTCCTTCTTTGCAGCTTCGAGGATCTTCGGGTCGGGCGAGAATTCCCCGTAACCGGTATACTCGAAAAATGCTTCCCATTCGGACATCTCGCCCGAGGCGACATCGACAATCAGCCTTTCGTCGACGCCGAGATGCTTGGCGATCGACTTCATCGCCTGAATGGAGCGGATATTCTTCTTGCCTTTTTTCCAGTGGCTGCAATCGGCTGGATCGAAACCGAGGATCTGTCCGACATCTTGGTCTATAACGCGGATGCCGCCGAATTTGTGATCGAGGACTCTGCGGCAAAACTGAAAAAGATTAGCCGAGTGAGGGTATTTAACAGCTGTCTCTTTCTTCATCATCCGCCAACCTCCAGGGGTGCAGCATAGCAGACGTCAAAACTCAAAACTCAGTGTCTGCTACCTAGTAAAGAATCGAGACTTGGGCGAACTGAAACAATCCTCATTTACTACAAGTAAACACAGGCTCCACTCTTGTCCGTCCTCTTTTTGCTTCCACCAGTCTGCGCTTATTTACACCTGCTGCAGGTAAAGAGGCCACAGCCCTGATTTACTCCTAGGTAAACTTCGGTGCTCGCTCCTCGTTGCCTTGCCCTTGCGGTAAAGAAACGACGTCACTGGTCCTAAGCAGATTCTCAACTATTTAACCATGTTTTTTCTTTTAGCATCGAAAGGAGGGTCGGTCAATGTAGGTATTGAGATAAATCCAAAGGATTTTTACCGCTTAAGTTACTGTGGCTTGGTTTTTTTCCGTGCACCTCTGGGCAATGCCTGCTCACTGACGCTTTGCAGCGGAGGCGCTAGGCTGGAAGTAAGCCCGAAACTAGGGATCGCACGTGTCTTAGCCTGAGATCGAGGGATCAAACTTGTCACTTATAGTCGGCATAGCAGGTATAGCTTGGAGTCTCTACTTTGTTCTGACCCATCACACGACGGGTTTCAATGGCTATTACGATAAAACCGCGCTGGTTCTCCTCTTGACCATGCCGCCCAGCGTTATGCTCCTTTCCCATACTTTAAGCGATTTTTACATAGGCGCTTCAATTTTGCTCAAGTCCCTTTTTAAAACCCAAGGGCGGCATGAGAAGGAAGTGATCGAAGTTCTGACGGTTTCCTCTGCCATGGTGCGAGCCGAGGGGATCGGGTCCTTGATGAAGGTGAGAAACAAAGTGAAGTACCCGCTCATGCGCGAAGGTCTCTCCCTCATCCTCAACGATTTTACTCCGGAAGAAATTCGGCACAATATTCAAAACAAAATAAACGCTCAGCAGATGCGGATGTCCCTCGCTGCCAACCTGTTTGAGAATATTGCCAAGCTCTGTCCCGGGGTCGGCATGATCGGGACGCTACTCGGTCTGATATCGATGATGGCAAACCTCAAAAATCCGGATCAGATCGGTGGCGGTATGGCTCTGGCTATGATCGGAACTCTTTACGGTCTGCTCCTCGGAACGCTGCTCTACGGCCCGTTTTCTGAGAAGATCTCGCTCGAAGGCGAAAAGAGTCTGCAGATCGATCTGATGGTGCTCGAAGGTGTGATTACGCTGAAAGGCAAAAAGTCGAGCATACACATGCGGGACATTATGAATACTTACTCTCAGGGCAACAAAAAAGCGGCCGGCCAAAATCAGCAGGAAACGCCAAAGAGGACTTAGTCCATGTCAGACTCATCGGGTGGCTCAGGCTTTACGCCAACGCGCGTGAAGACCAAAAAAGACGAAGGTCTCTGGATTTTCAGCTTTGCCGATCTCACTCTCATATTAATGAGTTTTTTTGCGCTGATGCTTTCGATGTCAAAGCCCGACAAAAAGCAATTCGATAATGTCGTATCCAATATTCAGGAAGCGCCCACGAATCAAGCTCCGCAAGGCTTGATGGCCGTCGCCGAGGATCTCGAGAAGGTCATCATTAAACAGCACCTCGAAGATGACGCTTCCGTTCGCATTGACGTGGATGGGCTGATGCTGGAGTTCAGTGATCGTCTGCTGTTTGCCTCAGGATCCGTCAAAGCGAGCTCTCAATTTGTTGGTACCACAGACAAAGTCCTCAGAGTGCTGAGCGAAGCACCTGAACACTATAAGATCACCATTGAAGGTCATACTGACGATGTACCGCTTAAAAATGTGCCGGGTTTTAAGAGTAACTGGGATCTCAGTGCGGCACGCGGCATTACCCTTTTGAATCTCTTGAGCCAGCGCGGCATCAATACGCAGAGAATGCGCGTGCTCGCCTACGCCGAAACGCAGCCAAAAGTACCTACAAAAGACAAAAAAGGCAAAGAACTCGAAGATGCGCGCCGCGCCAATCGTCGAGTCGTCATAAGGCTCGATTAATTTATTGACCTCCTTACCCGCTTCTCATCGCCAAATTTCTATTTCTTTCAAGAGTACCTCTCCCATCCGGAGCTTTCAGGCCTAGTTCTATAATCCTGAATCTGCTAAAAAATCGTATACCTTGAGGCCGGCTCCGACTTGACAGTGGTAGGTTTGCTCTTACTGTGTTCTAGAAGAAAGCCTGCTTGAGGTAAGATGACAGTGAAGTGTGCTTCAACAGGAGGTCGGTACCAGAAATGGGTGTTCACGCAAACCGGACAATACTGAGGTCTGCACGGGTTCTGAGCCGAGAAACCGCTGGGCAGATGAGGGAACAAAAAGTCTTCCAGCGACTCAAAAGTCAGGGTGAAGACCAAATCGCGTTATCCCTGGGAGCCAAGAATGGGGCTCCTATCCGTATGGCAGGTCGTGACCGTGATACCGATCATGATACCCGCGTCGTCGTTAAGGATCAGGTAAAAGTTCAACGACCTCCGCTCTATGGAGTGTATTTGATCAATGATGATTTTACGCCCATGGAGTTCGTCGTCAGCATCCTTGAAAAGTATTTCAACAAAGATCACGTTGCAGCTACAGATATCATGTTAAAAGTCCATAACGAAGGCCGAGGGCTCTGTGGTATATATCCCTATGAGATCGCCGAAACTAAGGTGACCCTTGTGACAGAAGACGCTCGACAAAATGGACATCCACTGCAATGTGTTCTTGAACGAACCTGAAGCAGGGTTGATGGAAGGGGTGGAGCCGAAGAGCTGACCCCAGGAGGAAAGTGTCATTAGTATGCTAAGCCCTGATTTGGAAATCAGTCTTAACCTAGCCGTCTCCGAAGCCACGCGGCGCGGGCATCCTTATGTAACGGTTGAGCATATTCTCTATGCTCTACTCCATAACTCAACCGCGCGTGAAGCCATAGAAGCCTGTGGCGGAACGATTGAGAGCGTGCGTCGCGATCTCGAGACTTTTTTCGAAGAACACATCGAAAACAATGCTCTGCGCCAAGGTCAATTGCCACAGCCGACCATCGGCTTTCAGCGCGTCATTCAACGCGCTGCCCAACACGTGCAATCGTCGGGCAAAGAGAAGATTCAAGGTGCCAACGTTTTAGTCGCCATCTTTTCCGAAAAAGATTCTTTCGCAGTCTTTTATCTTGAAAAAGAGAAGATCACGCGCTTTGATATCATCCAATTTCTCGCCCACGGTATCACCAAGGATCGTGATCGCGGTGATGGTGAAGAGAGCAATAGCGCGCGCTTCCTCCCCGGACAGACCGAGGATGAAGGCGAAACTTCGCCCAAGGATGCCCTC
>CANJJY010000187.1 GCA_947474445.1 Oligoflexaceae bacterium | reverse complement strand
GTTCCGGTCTCACAATCGTCCAAATTTGAACTAAAAACCGCTGAAGATCCTTTTTTGTCAAACCTTCAAGCTGAATCTGCGGAAATTGACACCAAGAAGTCTCTGGATCATAAAGCAGCCTTCGCGGCTGAACTCATCTTCGGTGTTCACCTCAATTACTGAAGAAACGCGACGGACTAAAGGCCGGGTAGCGAACTGACTCTGCCTCACCTTGCAATAAAGCCACGAGATCTTGGGCGCAAAGATCGGCCAATTGCAGGCCATTCTTATAAAAACCCGTGCATAAAAAGATTTTTTCTTGCCAAGGCGCAAAGGGGATACTACCCACCCCCGGCATACGGTCGGCAAAGCGTAGACGCGTCCCGATCCTTTGCGTGATGGACTCCACTGGCAAAGATTGAGGATCCCATCCAAAGCAGCCACCTGCCTTCATGAGTAACTGATTTCTATCTTCCTCAAGAGCCAAGGGATTGATCGCCATTCCCTTCCACGAAGATGCTCCGATGCGGAGCTGGCTCTTCCACCAAATAGCGCTCATTGTCTTCCTGACTTGCAATAAGGCACTGTCGCTGGAGTAAGGCAGATTGAGGTCGAGGGTTTGCCCGCCAATTAAAAACATTTTGGGCAGGTGAGACAAAAGGCTTTTCAGAATATCAGGTGTTGCAGCGCCCGTAGCAAGTACGACTTGATCGAAATAATGCCCTTCACCGCTCGAATCACACAAATGAAGACTTCCATCGCCTGCCGGAGCTATCGCAAGGACTTGTCTTTCAAATGTAACAGCCCCATTTTGACGAGAAAATTCTGCAAGAGCATTTAAAGCCTCGTCGACATCAAACCACCCATCGGCGGGATAAAAAAGGTATCCCTTGGGTTCTTTTGACAAGAAAGGCCAAGCTTGATGTCGGTCGTAAGCCCGATTTTCGGTGCGATGACAGCCTAGAAAATGCCGTCGGTAGATCCGCGCGATGAGGCTTTGAAAGTCTTCGGCATCCCAGTAGGGTTCGCTGATTCCTTCAAAACTTCGGCTGATGGATTGGCCGCTGACTCTTTCCAGTTCGTCTAACCACTTTTGAACATGGCTGAGACTGGTCAGTTTGGCAGCAAAAAGCGGTGATTCAAAAAATAACAGCCCTTTGTTGGAGACCACCCCTTGGGCACAACGCGAGGCGCTGTCCGCGTGGGCTCCAAAAATGGTGGGCTGCAGGCCTTTCTGTAGCAGGCGGTACGCTAGAGCCAAACCTGCAATCCCGCGCCCTAGGATGGCAATACGCCTCTCAGAGAAGGATTTCATGGAGGTATCCAAATATCTGGCGACGATAGTCTTGCATTTGATGCGAAATGCGCCCACTGATGACCCGATTGCTCAGCCAGATTCCGTATCGACCGGTTTCGTAATGGAGCCAGAAAGCTGTACCAGTAAATCCAAGGTGGCCCATACTCTGCCCCTCGGCGAAAAGGACGGCGCTCGCGCCTGATCCACGCCTTAAACCTTTCAAGCCTTCATGGTGCGTCTGAATGCGGGCTAGATGGTTGGCTTCCAGATAAGAATGCCCCAAAGGATGCCGAAAAAGGGCTCGTAAATAATTGATCAGGTCAGGTCCGCTTCCAAATAGCCCCGCATGTCCAGCGATTCTTCCCAAGGCAGCCGCATTTTCATCATGAACTTCTCCCACTAGCCTACGCTGGCGGAGGGCGCAAAAGCCGGTAGATATGTATTGATTTTGCGCTCGCTTCCCATCGACAGCGTACCGCAGAGTGGTCGAGGAAGGGACGCCAATGGACAATTTAAAGTCATCAAATTGCTGGGATAAATCCCTATCCTCAGAGAGTTCTAGAAGACTTCCCAGTAGAATATAACCGACATCAGAATAAAGATCGGCTTCATCTTTGGTTAGAGAAATAGGGACTCGCGTCAGCACCCGAGCGATCAATGTCGCTCTTTCCTCCAGGGTCTTCGATCCGCTGGACTCGTTAAGATGACCCATCCAGAAATTTATCCAGGCCGGAACCCCCGCGTAATGTCCTAACAAAGCGGAAATCCTTAAATCCCAGAACGGAGCTGGCAGCTGAAGGCGTGATCGATCAAAGGGCCACTGGCTCATACTGGTCTCGTCGGATAGTTTATGTCGAGAAAGCATCCGGTGGACCAGCACTCCCGTGACGAGAGCTTTCGTCAAAGAGGCTAGATCAAAAATGGTGGATTGAGGATTCTCCGCTGCCCGCTGAGATTCATAGCGGCTTGCCGGTTCATCAAATCGGCCGCAAGCGACATAGCTGTGCGTGAAAAAGCCAGAGGTAAGTCCCGCTTCGATGAGGTCATCAATTTTTTGCTGAGGACTCATGAATGGCTTCCTTCAAGCAATCGTTGACCATACCAGGATTGAAACGTCCTTGGGAGAGTCGCAAGACCTGTCCTACTAAGAAACCAAAGACCTTCTGTTTGCCCGTCAGATAGAGTGCCACTTGATCAGCATGCTCGCGGACAACTTGCGCCACTACCGCCCGAATTTCGTCTGCATCATTGATCTGCAGTAAGCCGCGCAATTTAATGATTTCTGATGCATTGGCACCTGTTGATGCCATTTCGTCAAAGACCATTTTTGCCATTTTCCCGGAAAGAGTGCCCTCGCATAAAGCTCGGAGGAGCTGCGCAAAAGACTCGGGTGTCACAATCGTCGCAGGCCAGGTCCATTGCCTGTTGTTATGTTCCCGTAGGTATTCCGTTAGAATCCAGTTGGCTACTATCTTAGCAGGAACGATGGGAGAGACGCGGGAGAGAACATCCTCAAAGAAAAGAGCCAATTCCTTTTCGTCAGTCAACTGCAAGGCGTCAGCATCGGTCAAGCCAAAGACCTCATGAAACCTTTTGGCTTTTTGAACCGGCAACTCCGTGAGAGTGGCCCGAACCGCTTCCAATCGTGCTTGGTCGATTTGAACCAAACCGAGATCTGGATCAGGGAAGTAGCGGTAGTCTGGAGAGTCTTCTTTGCTTCGCATCACCTGCGTTCGGCCACTCGCAGCATCAAAGAGCAGCGTGACTTGCTTAACTGCTGTTCCGCTATCTAAAAGATCAGCCTGTCGAATGATTTCGTAAGTGATGGCCCGCTCGACATTCTTAAAAGAATTGAGGTTTTTGATTTCCGTTCGAACACCTAATTCTTTTACTCCCCGCCGCCTAATTGAAACGTTTGCATCGCAACGGATGGAGCCTTCTTCCATATTGCCGTCACTAATATCGAGATAGCGCACAATAGCTCGAAGCTTTCTCAGATATTCATGGGCTTCCAGCGGACTTCTGAGTGCAGGCGCCGATACGATTTCAAGCAAAGGAATACCAGCTCGATTCAGGTCGACGTAACTAGCATTGTCACCATGGATGCTTTTGCCTGCGTCTTCTTCCATGTGAATGCGTTCAATTGGAATCACGCGACCGCTGTTCAACGCTAAGTGTCCGTTCTCACAGTAGGGTAAATCGTACTGTGTAATCTGATAACCCTTGGGAAGATCCGGATAAAAATACTGCTTGCGCGCAAAAACGCTTTTTTCGCGGACGGTCGCTCCAATGGCAATCGCCATGCGAATTGCATAATCGACCACCTGATGATTGAGAAAGGGTAGAACTCCTGGCAACCCCAAGCACACGGGACAGGTGTTTTGGTTAGCTAAGGCTCCAAATTGGGTTTTACAGCTGCAGAAGAGCTTGCTTTCTGTTTTCAGCTGACAATGAACTTCCAGACCGATGACAGGTTCGTAACGACTCAGGAGTCCTTCGAATTGTTCCTGATTTTCGTGATCACTCATGTTTTTGCCTCTCACTCGCCCACCAGATTGCGGCCGGTCGAAGTCTTCTGCTTTCGCAGATCCACGGCCAAATTATCATAGTTGGGAAGGAATTAAATCGGGAACACCCATTGGAGGCTGATGCCGTTCAAATTGATAAGCAACTTGGAGCAATCTTTCTTCGGCAAATGAAGGTCCCATCAATTGCAAACCGATGGGAAGGCCTTTTGAATCTTTCCCCATAGGCTGCGACATGGCAGGAATTCCGGCCAGATTTGCTGCAAGGGTATAGACATCGCTGAGATACATCGAGAGTGAATCCTGAGTTTTTTGTCCCAGCTCGAAGGCTGTTGTCGGAGCTGTTGGACTCACCAAAACGTGCACCCCTTCTTTCTCAAAGACCCCTTCCATCTCTCTTTTGATCACCTCGCGCATCCGCGCAGCTCGGTTGTAGTAAGCGTCATAGTATCCAGCCGAAAGTACATAAGTACCCAGCATGATCCTCTGTTTCACTTCACGCCCAAAACCCTCGCTTCGCGTTTGAAGGTACATCTCTTTAAGATTCAGACCCGGCTTTTGACTGCGCGCACCATAGCGAACACCATCAAAGCGTGCCAGGTTCGACGAAGCCTCTGCCGTCGCCAAAATGTAATAAACCGGTATGGAAGCTGCGAGATGGGGGAGACTGACTTCCACTGTCTCAGCTCCCAGCTGCCTCATGGTTTCAAGTGCGGACTCAAGACTTTTTCTAACTTCGGAATCGAGACCTTCGCCCATAAATTCGCGGATAGTCGCGACACGAAGACCTTTGAGATTGCCGCTGGGCAAAGCCAATTGGGTCGGCAAGGGTACACGCTGGGAAGCTGTGGAATCGCGACCATCGGGGCCAGCTAAGACATCGTAAAGGAGAGCGAGATCTTCGACATTTCGAGCTAAGGGCCCAATTTGATCGAGAGATGATCCGAATGCGACCAATCCGTAGCGGCTCACGCGACCATAGGTTGGCTTGAGGCCATAGACCCCACAGAAACTGGCCGGCTGACGAATAGAGCCGCCAGTATCTGAGCCGAGGGCTAGGGGAACCAACGATCCTGCAACTGCAGCCGCTGACCCTCCTGACGAGCCGCCTGCGACGTGGCGTCGATTCCAGGGGTTGTGTACAGGTCCGAAGGCTGAGTTTTCGTTGGACGAACCCATCGCAAACTCATCCATATTGGTGCGCCCAATAAGCAAGGCTCCGGCTGCTTTTAATTTTTGAATGACTGTGGCGTCGTAGGCCGCCCGATGAGGGGCGAGCAAACGCGAGGCACAGGCGGCAATTTGCCCTTCAACCATGATGTTGTCTTTGATTGAAATAGGGACACCGGCTAGGGGCAAATATTTTTTTGCATAACGCGCTACTTCGATCGCATCAATTTGCTTTTCAAGCTCATTGCGGACCTCGGCTTTGTCCCAGTGGATATGGCAATTAAAGAGTGGATGGAGCGTCTCAACCCGATTCAAATAATGATCCGCAACTGAGCCAGCGCGGAGTTCACCTCGATTGACAGCAGCAGCCAGTTCGCTGGCTTTAAGGGTGGTGGGGTCAATGGCTGCCATCGTCTCTGTTCCCTCTTATTCGATGATGCGTGGAACTTGAAAGGCCGTACCCACTACCCGAGGTGCAGCAGACAGGACTCGCTCCATGGCGGTCGAGACCAATGCCTGGTCATCTCTTTCGGGAGTCGGCGGCAAATGGAGATCAGCGCGCCAATCGGAAGGAAGGAGGGAACTTTCGAAAGTCTCAAGCTGCTCGATGAAGCCAAGAACCTTACCCAGCTGCTCCTGGTAATAGGTGACTTCGTCTTCGCTTAACCTGAGATGGGCCAAGGCGGCAATTTTTTCGACCATCGCCTTATCGATGAGGGCCACCTAGATTTCCTCTCCTTCAATAACTTGAATTTTTGCCAGGCTAATCACCGTTTCACCCGGTTCGACATTCATCAAACGCACACCCTGCGTCAGGCGGCCGATAAGGCCAACCTCGGCCACGGTAAAGCGCATAACCTTGCCCACAGACGTCATAACCATTAAGTGATCGTCGTCAGCCACCTGCATAATTCCGACGACTGGGCCATTACGTTCTGTCACCTTAATCGTATAGATGCCTTTACCGGCTCGGGTTTGCACGCGATATTCGTCGATCGGAGTACGCTTTCCGTAGCCGTTTTCGCAAACCGAAAGGATCGCATCCTTGTTGTTCACCACTTCAAGCCCGATGACTTCATCTGTTTCTTCCGAGAACTTAATGCCGGTTACGCCCCGCGCAGAGCGCCCCATAGGCCGAATCTCTTTTTCATCAAATCGAATCGCCTTACCTAGTTTAGTAGCGATGAGAATCTGATCTTCACCCGAAGTAATCTTACAACCGACCAGACTATCACCCTCGTCCAGCTTCAAGCCGATGATACCCGTGGCGCGCAGATGCGCATAGGCCATGAGATCTGTTTTCTTGACATATCCTTTGGTTGTCGCCGAAACGATGTACTGACCCTCTTTAAACTCTTTGACCGGAAGGACCGAAACCACTTTCTCGTTTTGGTTGAGCTTAATGAGGTTTGCAAAGTGATTACCGCGGCCCGCCAGGGGAACTTCGGGTAAGCGATAGACTTTCAGTTCATAGACACGGCCTTCGCTCGTGAAACACATGATGGACTGGTGATTCGAGGAGATAAAGAGATCGCGTACGACATCGTCCGTCTTGGTTTTCATACCTGAACGGCCTTTACCTCCGCGCTTTTGTGCAGCGATTTCTGCAAGGGCAGTCCGCTTGATGTAACCAGCATGGGTTACCGTAACCGCAACCTCATCGTCGGCAACCAAACTCTCCATCGTAAATTCATCGGCATCGCTACCGATGATCTCCGTGCGCCGTGGATCGGCAAACTGCTCACGCGTCTCCTTTACTTCCATTTTGATGATTTCAATCACGCGCGACGGAGTATTCAGGATGAGCCGCAAGTCAGCGATGACACTCATGACTTCTTGATATTCAGCGATAATTTTATCGCGCTCAAGACCGGTCAAGCGGGCCAAACGCATATCTAAGATGGCTTTGGCTTGGATCTCCGATAGCTGGAAGCGCGATATAAGTTCCGTCTGCGCTTCTTCCGAATCAGCTGCCGCACGAATCAGGCGAACGACCTCATCCATGGCTTCAACCGCAATCTTCAAGCCTTCTAAGATGTGCGCGCGCTCTTCAGCTCGTCTCAGCTCAAACGCAGTACGACGCAGGATGACTTCTTTGCGATGGAGAAAGAATTGCTCGAGTATTTCCTTGAGATTTAGCGTGCGGGGAATGCCATTGACGAGGGCCACAGTGTTCACACCGAAGCTCGACTGCAATGGCGTTAGCTTGAAAAGGTTATTCAAGATGATTTCGCCAGCTTCTCCACGCTTCAATTCGATGACAACCCGAATATCTTCTTGGGCGGATTCGTCGCGCAAATCACTGATGCCTTCAAGCCGCTTTTCATTGACCAGTTCAGCAATTTTCTCTATTAATTTCGCTTTATTAACCTGATATGGCAGTTCAGTGACGATAATTCTCTGGCGGCCGTTCGCCATCTCTTCGACGTGCGCCCGCGCCCGCATGTTGATGGAACCCCGGCCTGTAAGATAGGCCTGACGGATACCCGCACGTCCGTAGATCATAGCCGCCGTTGGGAAATCGGGGCCTTTGACGAACTCCATCATCGCTTCAATGCTAATTTCAGGATCGTCGATCAGAGCTTCCAGGGCGTCTAGGACTTCGCCGAGGTTATGCGGAGGTATATTGGTCGCCATACCAACGGCGATACCGCTGGCACCATTGACGATGAGACTAGGAAAACGCGCCGGTAGAACCAGAGGTTCGACTTCTTTGTTGTCGTAGTTTGGTCCAAAATCGACCGTTTCCTTTTCGATGTCGTTTAAAAGAAGCTCAGTCAGCTTTTGTAATCGAACTTCGGTGTAACGCATCGCAGCAGGGGAATCGCCATCGATTGAACCGAAGTTCCCTTGACCATCGACGAGTGGATAACGCATGGAGAACTCTTGAGCCATGCGGACCAGAGCATCATAGACAGCTGAGTCACCGTGCGGGTGAAATCGACCGATCACTTCTCCGACGATACGAGCTGATTTCAAATAAGGTCGATTGAAGTAGTTTTTCAGCAAGTGCATGGCGAACAGAATACGTCTATGCACCGGCTTGAGCCCGTCTCGAACATCAGGCAAGGCCCGCGAGACAATGACGCTCATCGAATAATCCAGGAATGAAGATTTCAGTTCGTCTTCAATATGGATTGCTAATACGTTCGAATGCTCCATGGATCACCTTATTAAGCGTCGAGATTCTTGACATTCAGGGCATTGGTTTGAATAAAGTCCCTGCGCGGTTCGACGTCATCTCCCATTAGCGTACTAAAGAGAAGATCCGCTTCAATTGCATCGTCGATCTCAACTTGCAATAGTGTTCGCTTATCAACTTCCATCGTTGTCTCAGCCAACTGATCGGGATTCATCTCACCTAAGCCTTTGTACCGCTGAACATAAGCTCCCTTGCGGCCTTCAGCTTCGACAAAATCCCTGAGATCATCGAGGCTCATGAGAGTCCCGCTTCGCCCGGGGTTTACTGCGCCTTCCTCTTCGTTCGATTCAGCCTTTTCTTTTTTACCTGCTACAGCTCGTTCGTAGGTGAACGGCGCAATTGCGATTTCTTCTATCTGCTGCTTGATGCGACGCAATTCTATG
>CANJJY010000186.1 GCA_947474445.1 Oligoflexaceae bacterium | reverse complement strand
CGGACAGGCGACGATCTTACTCGCCAACCACGAAGCCGCGCTGAGGGTCAAAAGACCATCACCGTTGTCGACTTCCACCCGAACTCTCAAACCCTGATCCGCATCGACGCATGCATCACCTTCGGTGACGCCAGCCGTGAGGTTATGAAGCGCAAAAGCCTTGTTGATCGTGCAGTAGAGAGGCGAACGCGTCGCGGGATTCGCGTCGGTATCATCGATGCGCAGAAGAGATTGATACGAATCCAGAAAACGATCCGTCATGGTCATATGGGTGAAGAGCATCTGTGCAGCCTTGTCGGCGCCCTCTTTGGGACCGAGCATAGCGACCAAACTCTTGCGCAAGTCCCAGAACGAACCGCCGATGATCTGGCCCGCTGAATGGACTTCGGCTTCCGCGTTATTCGCAGGTGGATTCTTCCGCACGTTTTGTACATTGCGAACCGACGAGGCGGGGTCATTCAATTCGATGCCCAGTCCGACGATCGACGAACCGGTTTTATACGAGGCAATGATGTCACCCAAACCTTCCGAGAAGGCGCTGTCGGTGATCCCGTTCGGATTGGTCACGATTCCGGTCACGTTATCGAGGGCATGGCCCCATTCGTGATAGATCACATCATTGATCAGCGCGGTGTTGCCGCAGCCATTGCCAGCGCGGAGGAAATTGAGGGTTTGTCCATCAAAATAAGCATTACAAAAGAGGTTTTGCGTATCATTGAGGTTGACGTTCGCTTGGATGCCCGTCGTCAAGAGAGGGGCTTTGGCCGGATCGAGGAAGCGCTTCGCGTATTCTGTGATGTCGTGCACGGCGACGAAGGCATTCAGTGCCGCTGCATCGGCTTGCGCAAGAGGTACCTTAGTGATGCCGCCCTGCGCCGGTAGGTTGACCGTAAAGCTATAAAAGTCAGTGGCGTTGGCCACCGTGAGGTCGACGACGCCAGCCGCACTCTTACTCCCCACGAGCGAAACGGTCACTTGAGCGGCATCGACATTGACGATACCGTTCGCATCGACATCGATCGGCGTACCCGTTGGGGTGAGACGGACCGAACCTAGAGCGAAAGGCCGCAACTCTTCATCTTTGAGGGCATAGCTGCGGTTATACGCGCCGATCATGATTTCATGCCGCGCGTCCATCCGGTTGCTGTAGGCTTCCAGCACCGCCATCGTATCGTTATCAAAGGTCACGTTAAACAATTCACCTTCGCTCGCGTCCTTCAATTGAAATTCGGTCGCGTAGCGAAAACTATACTGCCCTTGGGCATTGAGACTCGCGTGAATCACCGCCTGGGAACCTACGTTCTCGAGCGAACGGACGCCAGTTGCGGCGATCGCATCTTGAGGATTGGGGCTGGAACTTTCACCAGTCACCTCGATCTCGCCGTAGCTATTGTTGATGATTTCGCGCAGCCGATGCTGGCCTTGCGCGTCGCGGCTAAAGATCATTTGGACGAAAGCCCCTTTCACGGGCAAAGACGCATAGCTTCGCTGAAAAGTCACAAAGGCTAAGTGGTCCATCGGGGAAAAAGTGCTGCGATCGAAGCTCACAAGCTCGGTGGGCTTGAGACCCAGTTCGCTCGAGTGCGTACCGATATAGGCGCGCGCCCAGTCAGCGAGCGAAGCATCGGCAGCGATGACGGGAACTTTTGTGGTATCGAAGGTCACCCAAGCCCAAGCCAGCGAGGCCGGATCGATGCTCAGGTGCACGATGCCTTCTTGATTCGCTGTGAGTCCGAGGGAAGCGCCAACTTCTAGCGCAGCGGGACGGGCAGCACCGGCTCCGCGACGCAGACTGCTTTTAAATTCCTCACTGCCTCCACGGCGCGAGGCATCGCCACGGGGTCCACTGAATTTGCCGCAGCCTGTAAGGCCGACGAGCACCAGCGCTAACGCGAATTTTTGATACATCCCCTGCTCCCCCCTTGACGGCCCCCTGCCGAGCCCCTATCTATCCGCAAAAATCTTTGATTTTAATTCATGTCTTCGATCGTCCAGGCGCAGCTGCCGTCGTTGCTCGCACCATCCCAAGGAGCAGGCAGCACCAAGCAGTCATCGATCACGATTTTTTGATTGATGCCGGACTCCAGCTTGGTTTGCGACCGCTTCGCTACGAATTTCACCACACCATCCTGCGAAAGCGTCAGGGTCAAAAGGCCTTTTACGCCAATGGGCAAACCGCTGATATCGATGGTGGCTTGAGGTCCCCCACCG
Source organism: Oligoflexaceae bacterium (assembly GCA_947474445.1). Taxonomy (GTDB): domain Bacteria; phylum Bdellovibrionota_B; class Oligoflexia; order Oligoflexales; family Oligoflexaceae; genus Oligoflexus. Next base: position 6,361 of record CANJJY010000186.1, on the reverse strand, counting down.
GTGAAATCGCGATTGATCGTGGTCTTGGGAGCAGCGTCTTGGAGGATGGGGGTTTCTTTCTGCTCTTGAAAGACGATTTCTGCCTTGTAGGCGGCGGCACCGATCTTGGTCGTATCGAGGATAACATCGGGATGCATGGTGTCTTCAGCCGTCGACTTGGAAGTACTTTCGCCCGCTTGGGCCGCTTCTTCGGCCCCTTTGACCAGATTGGGGGGGACGTAAGTGCCTGGTTTATAGGGGGTGCAGGCCAAGGTGAAAGACAGGCCGAGTCCCATAGCAAAGACTGCGAACCATGATGAAGCTTTCTCCATACGTCATCCCCCCTTGGTAAGGCCTCAGAAACAACCGTTCAATGTCCTATCGGTAAAAGCCGGCGAGGACTTGAGAGCCAGACATGCTGCGGGTTTTTATCGTGAGATTTCATTCATTTGAATTCATACATCCGGCATGTATTGAATCCTAAAAAAACCGCGACCGGAACCTTTTCGCGCGTCATGAAGTTCCCGGAAAGCGGGAGAATGCCGCCGCGGATTAAAAGCTCCTGGGAGCACCGCCGGTGGCGCCCCTCAACCGCGAAGGAGTTGCGTTTTATCTGTAAGAAACGCATATTGGGGCTCTTTGCCGCGCCCATACCGAAAGGTAAGGCCCTTTTCGTGATTTTTGGCAGCTTTCAGAAAGGAATGAGATATGGCGAACGCTCGCAGTGTAACCCCTCCCCCGCGCAACGAAGCCGTCCTTGCCTACGCTCCCGGTAGCGACGAGCGGACTGCCCTGACGAAGGAGCTACAAAAGCAGAAGAGCGGCGCCCAAGAGATCCCTCTGATGATCCACGGCGCCGCGATTGAGACGAAACGGCAAGAAAAGGTCGTCATGCCGCACGCCCATCGGCATGTTTTGGCCCGCGCGCATCAGGCTGAGGTCTCCCATATTCAGGCGGCCATCGATTCCAATCTCAAGGCCCGCCGCGACTGGGCCCGACTGCCCTGGGAAGAGCGGGCTGCCGTCTTTCTCAAGGCGGCCGAACTCTTAGCCGGCCCTTTTCGCAGCGAGATGAACGCGGCGACGATGCTGGGGCAGAGCAAGACCTGTCATCAAGCCGAGATCGATGCCGCCTGTGAATTGATCGATTTTTTCCGTTTCAACGCCCACTTTGCCGAGCGCATATACAGCGAACAGCCGCTGTCTTCGCCAGGCATGTGGAATCGCAGCGAAGCGCGCGGTCTCGAAGGCTTCGTTTACGCCATCACGCCCTTCAACTTCACGTCGATCGCCGTCAACCTTCCCGCCGCCCCGGCCCTGATGGGCTGCAGCGTGCTGTGGAAACCTGCGGCGACCTCGCTTCATGCCTGTGCCGTCGGTCTCCGCGTGCTCGAAGCCGCCGGTCTCCCGCCAGGTGTCATCAACATGGTCTCGGGCGATGCGCGGCAGATCAGTCAGCTAGCACTGGCCCATCCAGATTTGGCGGGCATTCACTTTACCGGCTCAACAGCGACGTTTAATCATCTCTGGCGGCAAGTCGGACAAAACCTCGATAGCTATCGGAGTTACCCGCGTTTGGTCGGGGAAACGGGTGGCAAAGACTTTGTTTTTGCTCACGCCAGCGCTGCCGTCGATGAGCTCGTCGTCGCTCTCCTCCGCGGGGCTTTCGAATACCAAGGGCAAAAATGCTCGGCGGCATCACGGGCCTTTATTCCAAAAAGTTTGTGGCCTGCCGTCAAGGAAGGCTTGCTCAGCCGCGTGGCGGAGCTCAAGGTCGGCGATCCGACCGACTTCAAAAACTTCATGGGTGCCGTCATTGACCAGCGTGCCTTCGAGCGCATCAAGGGCTATATCGACGAGGCCAAGCAAAGTCCGGATGCAAAGATCCTGATCGGTGGTGGCTGCGATGACCGCGAGGGCTACTTCATTCAACCCACCATCATTGAAGCGACCAATCCGCACTTCAAAACGATGCGGGAAGAAATCTTCGGACCGGTTTTGACCATCTATGTCTATCCCGATGCCGACCTGGCTGCTGCGATCGAGCTTTGTGATACCAGCAGTCCCTATGCTTTGACGGGGGCTATCTTTGCGCGCGATCGCCATGTGATCCACCAACTCAGTCAGGCCTTCGAGCACAGCGCGGGCAACTTCTACATCAACGACAAACCGACCGGTGCCGTCGTCGGCCAGCAACCTTTCGGCGGCGGCCGAGCGTCGGGTACCAACGACAAGGCGGGCAGTATTTTCAATCTTCTGCGTTGGGTTTCCCACCGCACGGTGAAAGAAAACTTTCAATCGATCACCGATTATCGCTATCCCTACATGCAGGAGTGAACGTCTACATAATTCCCCTGTTCAGCCGGAGAAAACCAGCGAGCCCGCAGCGGGCTCGGCGGTTGACAGCACGGAGCTAATGTGTTTCGATGGGCGATATTTGAAAGATTCCGCGCCCCTTGCGTCGGAACAAAAGGAGTGAGACATGGCCGTACTTGTAAACAAGCCTGCACCTGACTTTACTGCAACTGCTGTAGTGAACAAAGATTTCCAAGACGTGACTCTCTCGAACTATCGCGGCAAGAAAAACGTTCTTTTGTTTTTCTATCCGCTCGACTTCACTTTTGTCTGCCCGACTGAATTGCATGCCTTTCAAGACAAACTGAATCAATTCCGCGCCAAGAACACCGAGGTTCTGGCCGTTTCGGTGGACAGCAAGTTCTCTCACCTCGCATGGTTGAATACCGCGCGCGATGAAGGCGGCATCGAAGGCGTCACCTACCCCGTTATTTCTGACATCCACAAAACCATCACCCGCGATTACGACGTTCTTCATGAAGACGGCGTAGCCCTGCGCGCGACCTTCTTGATCGACAAAAAAGGCATCGTGCGTCAGCAGACGGTCAACGATTTGCCTCTAGGACGCAACATCGACGAATTCCTCCGTTTGGTCGATGCCCTTGCTTTCAACGAAAAGCATGGCGAAGTTTGCCCTGCTAACTGGACCGAAGGTCAAAAAGCTATGCGTCCCGACCAAGCTGGTCTGAAAGAATATTTCGGCGGTTGAGGTCCATCTCTCAGAGAACTTCTGAGAAACGGGCATTAAAAAAAAAGACGCGAGCCACGGCTTGCGTCTTTTTTTTCTCTACGTTTCGTTCTCGATTACTCGGAAGCGAAATTCTTTTTCAGGTTAAACACGAGTTTAATTTTCTGCTCGTCCGCAGAATCTAGAGCGTGTCCTGGGGCTGTGCCATACATCCAGCGGCTCACCGCGCGGCGCGCTACCTTGTCGAAGACCTGGGGTGGTTGCGAATCAACGACCTTGATATTGCGCACGGTTCCATCTTTATTGACTTGAAACGTGAGCTTTACGTAGCCCTCGATCTGATTGGCGACGGCTTCACTCGGATACTGCGGCATGAACTTGATCCGCGGTTCGCGCGCATCCGCACTCACCTCGCCAAGCGGCGGTAGATCGACGTTGATTTCGCCCAATCGATTGCCTTGCCATCCGATCCACGTGTTCTTGGCCTTCATCGTCACAGCCTGAGCCTCTTTGAGGCGGAGCAGCTGCTGGAGAGGGACACTGATCACGAGAGTCAGAAAGAAACCGACGAGACCGCTGAATACGTATCTCATACTTCCTTCCCCTAGAGGTCGACTTGACCTCTGTTCAACTTCTCTAACGTAGGCCCTGGACTTTCGATCGAAGTCTAGGGAGGGGCTTTATCAGGCATGGGGTGGTCTCCTCTAACATTCCTGATCCCTTTTTGAAGCTGACCCCTGAGAGTCAGGCCTCAAGATGGGTTTCGGCTTTTTTGGGGATTTCTTGAGGCAGAATTGGAGCTTTTTCCAACTTATTTCGGATGCTTTGCAAAACCTGGCGCAATTATCAAGGCTTACTGCGCCTTAAAAAAATCCGAAATCCGTCGGCCACAAGCCGACAAAACTATAGGCTAAAAATTCTTACTTTTTCGGAGAGGAAAAAAGAGGAAAAATCACAGAGTAGCGAGCTCTTCGACGGGAATGACCTTGACGGCTTCGTGACGGCTGCCAAAAAACGCCCACCAGAACATCCGATTGAGGAGGATGGCTTCTGTCGCCGTCAGCGGCACGGCCTCTTCCTGGTGTCTTTTCACTGCATCTTTAATCTGCCGAAACATTTTGATGTTCATGCCATGGGCATGCAGACCCTGGAGCAGATCGCCTTTGACGGTCACCTCACCGAGAACCCGGCCACAGGCAACGGTATATAGATGCCAGTGCTCATCGAGGGCAACGGCCAAGACTCCGGATATGGCTTCGGCTCCAAACAAATCTTCCGGGACGGAGATTTGATTGAGTTCGTTTCTGATTTTTTGCAGCGACTTAAAGCGACCTTCAAAGCGCGGAAGAAAGGCCAGCAGCTTTTCTTTGAGCGTCGGCTCGAGGCGGCGACGGCGAAAGAATTCAAGGAGCAGCGGCGCCTCGTCAGCTTCGACGCGCAGGCCCCGCTTGGTCGGCTTGCGGCCGAGGATGCGAGCAAAATTATCCAGGAGCGTCGAGATGTCTTTGCCGCCGCGGATCGGTCCGAGCAGTCCGACCGTACCTCCGGCGAGGGGGCCGGTGCTGAGACGATAGCCATCGGTATCGATGCAGAGCGAAATGAAATTAGCGGTACGCTGGTGCCAGTTGGCTGGATCAAAGCGGATGCCGTGTTCGACCATGTCCTTGGCTTCGAGCAGGGCGGCAGCGAAGGCGGTCGGCGTCTCGACAAAGCGCAGATTGTTCGCGGCGAGAACCGCACGGAGGAGCTGCTTGGGCAAAGCCCCGAGTTTTTGCAGGCGTTTCACTTCGCGCGCGAGATTGTGCGCGCTCGACAGAAAGGTGACGTGCCCGCTGAAATCCGATAGATAAAAAACGCCAGTTTTCTCCGGCAATTCTACAAGGGCCTCCGGCTTGATCCCCCAACCGAGACGGGTGCCTGACTCGAAGTCGGCTTGAAAACGAATCGCATCATTGATCGATCCGACGCCTTTAGCTTCGAGACGATTGAGCAGCACCTTGAACAGTTCGAGCGTGAGGTAAGCATCAGCTTCGGCACGGTGCAGCTGCGCATCGCCGGGAAGTTTGAAGAATTCGGCGAGGCCCCGCAGCGATTTATCGGGAGCTTCGTGCGCTAACTTTTCGACCAGCAGATGCGTGCAGAGATAGTAATTGGTCACTTCGTGATCGCAGGTGGTCTCCGCGAAATAGCGAATGAACTTCATATCGCCTATGGTGTTGTGACTAACCAACACGTCGTCGGCGATGAAGCGAATCAGTTCGGGCATCACCGCTTTAATCGGCGGCGCATCGCGCACCATCTTGTTGGTGATGCCGGTCATCCGGCGCACGATGGGCGGAATGGGCACACCGGGGTTGACCATGCTGTAAAAGGTATCGATGATCTTGCCATCGCAGTAACGCAGCGCCGAGATCTCGGTGATCCCGTTTTTCTCTGGATTACCGCCGGTCGTCTCAATATCGAAGGCGATGTAGGTGCCGCGATCGAGGGAAAGATTCAGGTGTTTGGTTTTACCCCGCGCCGGCGGTCCGGGCTTGGGCCGACGCTGAAAAGCTCCCTTGCCCTCATCGAGGAAACCCGGGGCTTTCTTTTCTTTTTCGATTTCTTTGTCGGCTTCTAGCGCGAGGGGCAAAGACGCTTCGTCTCCGTCCTCCGGCATGGCTTGTGTCAGCTTTGATTTATCCATCAGCGTGTCGTGCCCGCTCCCCGGTGTCAACTCTTCAGAGATACCCATAGCTGTCCCGCATGCTCGAGGTGTTTCGCGGCCACAGCGAGGGCCCGCCGCGCCGTTTCACTGCCACTCAAGCGATCACCGACCGCGCAAGAGGCACAGCTCTGGTTCTAGCAGAAAGCTTAAAAAGATTCAGCTGTGGAAAATACAGCTTTTTCCTTCAATCTGTCCAATTTTTATCGTGACACAAAAAACAGCTTGGCGTGCCATTTTCCCCTTCGCCTTGCAAACTCGTGCCGTGACAGCTCGTGCAGACAGCTTGGACCTGATCGGTCGCCGGGAAATGGTGGAAGACTCCTTGGATCAAAGTATGGTCGGCTGGCGCGTAAAAATCATCGGGATTCGCTTCCGTCCAAAGGCGCCCGTGGCAAGTGTAGCAGGAGGGTTCGCCATGATCTCCCCCGACGAGATTGGTGCCGTGGCATTCGCGGCAGTAGCGCTCGGCTCGACGCATGGGCACGGCATGAGCGACGCCACTTCGAGAGGACGTATGGCCGCGAATCGACCGCAGTCCTTTGTCGTCGAGACTACAGGATGCCATAATGAGCCAGAGTCCTGCTATAATAAGGCCAAGTGTCAACTTTAGACTCATGTCTCCTGTGCTCCTT
>CANJJY010000185.1 GCA_947474445.1 Oligoflexaceae bacterium | reverse complement strand
GGTCAGCTAACCAGCCGTTCATCGCTGCAGCCATCATATCCTGGCACTTTTTCAGCTCAGCGTCCCAACAGTTGTGGCCACCAGAACGGTAGTCCATCTTGAGGACAGGCTGCGTGAGGTCAACCCCGGCAAAGGCATTGAAGCTACTGAGTTTGAGAAACTCTGTATGAGCCTTTTCGATGCCGACCGGTGGCGGTGCTGCTTCACCCTCAGCCGCGGGTACGCCCGGTTTAGGAGCGAAGGTGGACTGATGGTTGTGACAGCCCGAACAATAAGGGGCCAAAATAGGGTTGTAGACGTTTTTCTCAAAAGCGGCGAGAGACGCCGCCAGAGGAATGTTGGAAATGGGATCGATAGGATTGCCATTGGCATCGACCGCGGTGCCTGCGGGGGTTTCCCGCGTATCACCATTACCGGTCAATCCCTGCGGTGTCCCATTGAAGGGTCGCGAAGGCGGCTTTCCGCAGCCGCCGAGAGTAAGCAACAAGAGGCTCGTAATCCTCAGGTGTTGTTTCATGAACGTCCCCCCTATGTGATCAATGCGTCCCTATCCTACCGATCCTTGAGCTTAGACCTTAGGTGCAAAAGCCTGGTACTGCTTAGCATTCGCCGAGAACGGATCGGCTTGGCCAGCAGCGGCTAAAGCAGATTGGTACTCAGGCAGCTTGCCGGCAAAGGAAGCGTAGTTGTAGGCAACACAGAGCGCAGCGACAGCGGCCGTGTTTGAGGTTGCGAGATAAGACGTATCGACCGCACCACCATCGTTGAACTTACCGATTTGGCTGAAGTTCATTTTTGGTTGCTCCGTCGCACCGATCGCGAACATGAGGATCATGGAGCGCGCGCCGTTATCAGCAGATGCTGCCAAGCGATCGGCAGTGCCGCCGCCGTTGAACGTCACCGAACCATCGGTGGAAACTGCGACGAACAGTGGTTGTCCTTTGCGGTGAGCGACTTCAAGAGCGAGACCGATCGCTTGACCGGCAGCCTTGTCTTTGGCGTCTTGAGCAGGCAGACCTTGACCGTGATAGTCATAGCCGGCGAGGACGAGGCTGGACGTCGTGGCCATGCCTTCCGACATCAGCTTCGAGAAGAGCATGGCTTGCTGGTTGCCCGCAACGCCGAATGCTGTGTTGAAAGCGATAGCGTTATAGGCCGTATTGAGCGTGGTATCAGTCGACACTTGCAGTTTCGCGGGAGTGAAATCCGTGAGCAAGTCCTTAGCGCCAAGGTAACCGCACTCGATCAGGTCTTTGACCTGCTGGTTGAGGTCTTTTTGCTGAAATTGAGCCAGCTTCGAAGCCGACAGTTTATGGGCCAGTTCAGCGACACGAACGGCTGCTTGAGGATCGTTGTTGAAGCGAGCAGCCAGCAATCCTGGGTTTACCAAGTTACCGACAGCAGCTTCGTTAGCAATCGCGGCTTTGCCGAGACCGGGATCCTGAGCGATATTCAGAGGCGCAGTGCGACCGAGCGTGTTGGTACCGTTGGTGGTTCCACCAATTTGAATGAGGCTACCGAAGTTGCCAGCGATCTTGCTGACCAACTGTACGGGGTTGTGTGGATTGTTCGCGGTGTCATCGCCGGATACCGCGCAGATGGCAGCAACGGCGGTCTTGCCGAGAGCAGCGGCGCTCATGACTTCTTTCATGCCCGCAAGCAATTGACTCGTGGGGTGCATCGTTCCAACGAGACTTGTATCAGGGGCGATGGCACCAGGAGCTTGCGTAGGGCCATAACCGATGGTCGCGTAGCCAGCCACAGGCAGCGGCTGAAACGCAGCGCCGGCTTCTTGCTTACCAGGGACAAAGTTACGAGCAGCAGAATAACCACCGCTCAATTCGATGTGCAGGTAGCCAGGAGCATGTTGAGCGCCAGCGGCACCGCCTTTCGCGCACTCGACGCCGTAAGCCGACTGAGCTGCGATCGTGAAGATGCTTGGCACAGCCATGACAGAGAACCCGCTCATCAGGCCAGCGCCGAGGAGTTGGCGACGCGTCGTAGGAATCGGATGGTCAGCGTGAAGCATAACCGTCTTGGCCAGTTCTTGGGTCTTAATAAAGTCCTGATTGGCTTTTTCACGGGCCAGTTGGTCCATTTTTTCTGCGTGTTGAGCCAAGATTTCTTCTTTGCGGTTTTTGAACGTCATACCTTTTTCCCCGTATTAGTGCTTTTTAAAGTCATACCTGATGTTTAAATGTCTATCCCTCAACCCACTTATTCCTCAGTAGAGGAAAAACTCTGCACTGGCCAAAAGACCTGCGCAGGTGGCCATGAATACTCCAGGACCTGTTGCTCCGGTCATTCCTTTGAGCGCATCAACAGTTGCAGCCACCGAAGATATATCGGTTGCACGTGGACCTTGCAGCAAGTGCTCAGCGCCATAGAAGCCGTTGAGGAGGGTTTTAGCGTAAGCGGTCGAATCAGTAGGCACGGCGGTCACAGTAAAGTTGGGCATGCGAGCCGCAAGCAGAGCGGGCGTGGTGGCGAGGATATCGCAATACTGAGCCGCCAGCTTGGTAGCAGCCGACACCTTGGATGCCGAGATCGCAGCAGGAGCCGCATCGTTTGGCAACGACGTGATCTGCTTGTTGTATTCTGCCAACACAGCCGCGTTGCTCAACGTTACACCCGTCAGTGACTGATAGGTTGCCGCCACTTGACGGAAGTTGAGCAGACCGACCGATGCGCTGAGGACAGCTACCTTATCATTGCTATTGACGGGATCTGTCTCGTCTTCAAGGGTGTTGTTGGAACCAGTTTCCGTTCCGGTTTGGTCACCGGCAGCTGCGCCAGGGGCTTCGCCGGGAGTCGACTTCGATACTTTCTTCGACGAGCAAGCACCAAAAATCAGGGAGCTTGAGATCAAACCGAACAAGAGAAAATTCTTATATGTGAGTCGCATACCTTAAATTCCTTTCATTGCGTTACTTCAGAGTTAGATGGCTGTCTGTTACATACCGATGTTGCTAGCACACTCGATGGCTGTTTCTTTGAAGAGATCCTTCATGTTGAAACCGCTAGTTGCGAAGTGTTCTGCCAAAGAAGCGATGGACGCTTGATCTTTTGCAGTCCGGTTGTCACGGAGACAGACGGTTTTATAAACGCGTTTTGCCATGCACTCAGGAAACATTTTGGTTGAAGTAACCGAATCGCCCCAAGACTTAAGACCTTGGCCGGATTTTTTGGTCGCATCCCAACCAGCATCTGCGTTCTTGCCTTCGAGCCAGAGGTTCATCCAGCTGTCATCAGCAACGGTGGCACCGGTGGGGAAGGTATCGTTGTTCTTGTTGACCTTAGCGACGGGCGCTGTACCGAGAGCGACGCGAGCAGTCGTGGCGGTCGGGCGAACAAAGTCGATGTAAGCAAAGGCTTTGGAGTAGGGATCCATACCAGCGTGGCAACCAACGCACTCCGAACGGAATTTGTTAGCATCGCCGCCTGGAGCGCGGTCAACGTCGCGACGAACGAAAACGTCGGTACGGGTTACGTCAGACAATTCTTCCATATCTTTGCAGATATAGTTGAGGAGAGTGTAACGAACAGGAGAGCGGTTGGTACCGTCATCATAATAGACCGAACCAAAACCGCGCGTGGTCAAGATTCCAGCGGCGGCGCTGAGACCAGTCGTTGGCAACTGGGGACTCTCGACGAGAGCGGCTGGATCAGCCAGCTTCACCGTACCGTTCTTGATGCCGGTGTAAAACGTTTCATAGGCTGTGTTGTTATCGACCGAATAGGTCGCGCCAGCGGGGATATACATCGTGTCACCGGTGAGAATCGCGCGATAGTCTTTCGAATCGCGGACATAACCGATGATGGTCGCAATCGTGTCGTTCATCGACACAGCAGGGATATCAGAAAGATCGCGTTCTTCACTCGCCTCTACTTGAGCGAAGTCGAGGACTGTCGTTGAATAGAAAGAGTCCGTCTTGAGAGCAGCTTCTGCGACGATATCGCGAAGAACCTTCTCACGGTCGGCTTCTGGAGCCGCCTTGTATTGAGCTGCAAACTTTTCAACGTCGGCTGCGAGCGGGGGCACACCGGCCAGACGCTTGAAGACGAAGATGACTTTCGACCGAGCGGCTGCAAGTTCTGCATCGTCGCCGGCAGCACCAAAAGCTGGCAAACTGAGAAGCAACGATACCAACATACCTGATGCGAAGTTTTTCATAGTTCCCTAACCCCCCTGTCTTAGATTCTGATCGAGTACAAATAAGTTCAAAGTTTTTATCGGCCATTTTGGGGAAAACTTGAGTGCATTTCGGGAAAAGCCCAAAAGCCAAACGAGTCTGCAAAGTTAGACCGACACTTTAAAAGCGCTTTGAGAGAGGCGGCGAAAACCCTAAGGGACAAATCTGCCCCGAAGTCGCAAGCTCTTTACCAAAACGAAATAAAATCAGAGGGATATAATATTTCCTCACCGTAAGATTCGGGGACTATTTACTAATTTGCCAAAGCGCGAGACGTTTTTGGCCCTGAGCTGATAAAGACATGAAAGGATTGGTCTAAGACGATGGAGCACCATGTCCAAGAAGGTGACAGTGATGTTTCATGACACAAAAAAAATGCTTTGGCACGCTTTTCGGTAAGAATTCGGCCTTACGCCTGGGAGAAGGGCCCACTATAATAGAAGGAACCACCCCCCTGACTGGCGAGGCCCTCAAGGTGCAATCCCTGATCGTCAGCTGCATTGTCTTCTTTTGGACCATGGACCTTTTCGGTGCGGCTATCCGGAGCGAGTTAAACTTCGGAATGGGTCTGAGCGGACATCTCGAAGCGGGCAGTACCTATAAAACTCAAAGCAAACTCTTCACCCTCTCCAGCGATTATGTAGGGGATCCCCATTTTCAACTCTTACCGAACGGTCCCGAACATTTCCTCCTCGGTCTCGCTTTAAGGGTTGGTTCTGTCACCTATAAGACGGGCACGATCGACAATCAAGCGGCCAACCTCTCCTTGGGTCTGCGGATCGGCTATTCCCACGAATGGGGCAAGCGCTGGCTCGTCACCGTGGTGCCTGAATTTATTTTGTATTCGCACCTCACCTCGGCCTCGCAATCCCAAGGCATGATAGGCAGCGATCGCGTCCAGACTGCCAATCTCACCGACTACAGCGGCAATGGCAATCTTGGCTTAAGTTGCAGTGGGCTTTACAAAATCGATTTCAGTGGAAAAAAATTTCAACCCTACGCGGGCCTAGCTCTCAACTATATGCAGCAAAACCTCGCGCATAAAACCGACAAAGTCGTCTCAACATCCCCCTCGGGTGGAGAAGTGAGTTCTCTGACGAAAAGTAGCTCGGGTCCCTACAGCTGGGACGTCATCTCTCTTCAATTTCAATTAGTACTGATTTATTGAGGAAAAGGGCTCTGACGCACGATGCTAGTGCCATCTTTGAGAAGATAAGTGATCTGAACCTGCGGCGCAGCCGGCGTGCAAGGATAAGCGGCTTGAAAGCTCTGCGCCCCATAACTTTCCTGGCAACCTATGATACTCAAACTTTCCAGACCAAAGATGTCACTTGCGACCACCTGATAAGGACTGCTCGTTCCTTGCACGATGACGAAGGGTTGATAGTAAATCGGGGCGAAGCGAAAGTTCGTCTCTTCCCCGTTAATCTTATACTGGACCCTGATCCAACGATGACCATTGATCGGGGCTAAGCGCACTTGAATTTCAGGCGCGTAGGGAATCCAAGCAAAAGTACCTTCTTCCTGGACAATATCTCCGTGAATATACATGAGCACCTGATCGCTTTCAAAATGATCGATCCGTGGCTGGACCGTGACGACTTGAGCATCGGACCAAAGAGCCTGATCTTTGACGCTAATGCCCTCTGCCTGATAGGTCGGATCATAGGTGATCTTGAATTCTTGCTTGAGGCAGTAATTTTCGGCTTCATCGCGGAGTTGCACGGTAAATTTTTTCTCACCGGCTCCCTTGCTGAGAATAATATCGGTCACGCTCGGTGCCTCGAAAGCTTGAAACTCTTGGCTAGCCTCGACGTCCCCATAGACCCGATAGTAGAGCTTACCCTGGTTGTCACCGCTGAGACGCAAGGCTAATGTTCGCGAGGAAGAGCTCGTGCCTCTAACTTCCGCGCGACAGTTGGTGGGTGGCACCGACTTTTTGCGGATGGAGATGGTTTTCAATTCTGTTTCATTTTTAAACTTATTGCGCAGACGCACGCGAACCGTTTTGTCTCCGTCTGGCTCACTCAGTTTGAGTGGAACTTTACTGGTCTGAGGTATAGACCGCCAGGAACCCGCAGGAACTTCGTCGGCGGCAATATCACCTTCGATCCAGATGTCATTGGTACCAGGATCTCGACTTTCTGCGACGAGAAGCACAGTGTAGATATCGTTGGTCGCCGTCTCTTCAAACGCCACAATGGGTTTGTCTGGATTTTCGAGACTATAGGTCCAGTGCAGCAAATCTTTGAATAATGGGGTTCCATCCGACCTAAAAAACTCGACCTGGGCCTTGTAATCGCCAACGTCTGTGTATTTAAGGGTGAGTCGCGGCAGGACCGGAGTTTCTTTATCAAGCGGTATATCCGTGGTAAATCCAGTGCCCGTGATTTTGTAGAGAGCCGATTGGGATTCGAGTCCCGTGACGATGAGACGATTCTCGGTCAGACCGGTCGATGTCTCTTCAAGAAAATAACTAAAAGTCGGCAGCGTCGACACATCGGTCTTAGCCCCACACCCCAAGAGGAGGAGAGAGGTGAGACTGGCCGATACTTTGATGAGCCGACTTTGCAAGCAAAACTCCCAAAATTCATTTCTAAGCAGAAGAGGAGCGAACCTGGTCGGCTCACTCCTCAATCACATTTCAACAGTGAGGACCCGACCAAATCAAGGATAAGTTAGGGTCGAGACATCAACATTGAAATAGCGATATGATGAGGCCGCCACCTGAATGACGAGCAACATGTTGGGATTCGCGTGCATCTGATCGGGACCAGTCAATGCGCTTGCGCCTGACTTGGTGGCAAATCCACCTTTTGGAGCCGAGGCGGCGCCAAGGGCGAGCTTTTCAGAGTCAGCGATGCTGAGCTCCGTTCCGTCAAAAATCGCGCTGGCTTGTGCGACGGTCAGCGTGCTGCCATAAGTATCTTTGACGAGTTTGTATTTGAGAGAATCGAGCGATGTACCGGCACAGGCGAGAGCAGGAGCGGTACCGGTTACATTCTGAGCGCATTCGAGGGTAAAGACGAACTGTCCAGCGCCCGTAGCTGTCATCCCCGTGAAGGAAAGAGCCGCGATTGTCAGAGGAGTCGCATCTTGGCCGGACACGCTCAAGGAATGCGAGCTGCCGACAGCCGCTTTAGCGAGCGAACTATCCGTACCCTGGGCAATCTGGGAGAAGGAATAAGCCACCGATTCGGTACCGGCGATGGGGCTACCTAGTTGCGAGGAGACGACGACCCGGAGGGCATTGCTTGGATTGCCCGCTTCTTCGAAGATCGCTAAGTCGCCTGCAATCCAGGACGAAAAGGGATCGGCTGAGCTGGGTACAAAACTTATCCCATTGACGGTGAACGAATTGAGCTTGATCAAACAGCTTTGATCGAACTTATAGACGTCGACGTTTGGATTTGCTTGGGTGATGTTGGAGTAAGTGAGTCCAGAGACACAGCTATCGAGCGCCATGCTATAAGAAGTCGCTGCAGCGAGGGCGAGACTACCAGATTGCTCAATGCCAACGCTGATTGTTACTGTTTCACGACGACTATCGGTCGGCCCTGTTTCAGAGTTCTTGCTGCTTCCTGTCACTGATCCCATTTGAGGACCGCAGCCAACCGCCAGGAGGATCATAGTACCTTGTAGTGTCAGACTCTTCATCGAACGATCTCCTCGTTAGGAGCCCTTGCATTAATACCTTTTGGATCAATGTCAGGCTTATGTTAGTAGCAGACAATTTAATTTTTCTTGGCGACACCACTAGAAGCTAAATAGTTATCGGCGGGCGCTAAAATGGAATGAGAAAAATTACAAAAAATCGTATACCTGACTGTTATAAATCACTAAAACGAGATCAAAAAAGACTAATTTGTGATTCTCCAGGTAAGCGCTGCTTGAGCGCATAAAAAGACTTTTACGAGCGGGCAAGTTGCGATGCGCTATGGCAGACCTGGACCATCTGTTGGTAACTGGCCGAGACCAGTGACTTCAAGCCCTCAGCACCGGTTCCTGGGTCTTGGAACCGCGAAAAATTCAAATAGACATCAGTCTGCGGCCTCCTCAGGGTCTCCATGAGATGAGGGAGAAATGACTCCTCGCCGATCCACGCGAGGGATTCATGCGCGCGGTAATGGATGCCCACGACGTAAATATTGAGACCTGGCCGTCTGGCGAGCGATATCTGCCCCCGAAACCAATGCAAGAGAGTCGGCGCGAAGGCTGCCGTCGTCGTACCTTCCGGAAACACACAGTAAGATAGATGCCGGGTCCGCGCGCGCAGTTCGGCCAGGGCTCGAACCCGACTGACTACCGATTCGCGCTTTACGAATATCGTATTGACCAGCACCGCGAGAGAACCAAGCCCCACCCAACGGCGCACTTCTTCTTTGGC
>CANJJY010000184.1 GCA_947474445.1 Oligoflexaceae bacterium | reverse complement strand
TTGCATGAAGAAAAAGCCGTAGGAAAAGGTCTAAGCCCTGGCACAAGGGGATTCGGCTCCTTTGCAAAGCCTTCCTTCCTCGCTAGGCCCACCTAAAAATATGTATTCCGCGCAGAGGAAATTAAATTAAGAAAAGGCGCGGTTTATTGTGCCAATAAAGTCAGATTTTTTTTTCATGGAAGAATGAATCAGGGTCAAGCCTGCTCCCTCACACGACCTGATGACGAGACATGACGGCGCAAAGCATACGGGTGACGTCCGAGGTAGTGAGCCGCGAGTCAGGGTCCAGATCGGGTGTGAGCACAGAGCCGTCTAATATCTCTTCGACACCATCTTCAATCATACGAGCCAGATGATCGTGCCCAAGAGAGTATCGGAAGAGCAGCGCGACGCTGAGGATGGCTCCGATCGGATTAGCGATCCCACGTCCGGCAATCGATGGCGCGGAGCCATGAATAGGTTCGTAAAGTCCCCTCGTGCCATCTCCCAAAGAAGCCGAGGGAAGTAAGCCCAGCGAACCGGCGAGAGTGCTGCTTTGATCCGATAGGATATCGCCAAACAAGTTTTCTGTGACGATCACATCAAAGCTGGCCGGTCGCTGCGCGAGATACATAGCGGCAGCGTCGACGAGAATATGCTCAAGGATAAGCTCCGGAAATTCTCTGGCAATGGTTTCCGACATCACCTGACGCCAGAGTCGAGATGTGTCCAGAACATTGGCTTTATCAATGGAACAAAGCCTGCCTTTGCGCGCGCGGGCTGCCCGACCCGCCACGCGCGCGATGCGTTCGACTTCGATTTTGCTGTAGCGACAGGTATCGAAGGCCTCGGTTTCGCTGCGATGGCGTTCACCAAAATAGAGACCTCCTGTGAGTTCGCGTATCATCATGATATCGACGCCCGCGAGGATTTCAGGCCGATACGGAGTGAATGCCGCTAGGGCAGAGCGCGAACGAACAGGTCGGAGGTTCGCATAGACCTTCATCGCGCTGCGCAGACGCAGCAATCCCGTTTCGGGTCGCAGGTGTCCGGGCAAATGCTCCCAGCGCGGTCCTCCTACGGCACCGAGGAGGACCGCATCGGCCTTCAGGCAAGACTCCAAAGTATCGGGAGCGATAGAGTCCCCGCAGCGGTCAATGGCGGCTCCACCGATCCAACCTTCCTCGAGGCGCAGTTCAAGCTGCCCCAAGCGAGCGGCACATTGCAGAACGGCAGCGGCGCTCTCGATCACTTCGGGGCCGATGCCATCGCCTGAAAGGAGAACTATATGGGCGGTATTCGAGGCTGCTGTCATCGCTGCCTTCCTTCAAAGTTGGCGATCGCTGTTTCATGTCCGAGTAGAAAGCCGAGTTGATCGACGCCCTGCAAGAGACAAAGACGCGCGAATGGTTCGAGGACAAAGGAACTGGTGGCCCCTGAACTCAGGGCGATCGACTGCTGCTCGAGGTCGACGGTGAGCGAAGCCTCGGGGTGGCGGCAGATTTCCTGATAGAAAAAGGGATCGATCTCAAGGGCAAGGAGGCCGTTCTTGAGCGCGTTGCTCTTGAAAATATCGCCGATGGAAGGACTCATCACGACGCGGAATCCATAGCTTTGCAGGGCCCACACAGCGTGTTCGCGGGACGAACCACAGCCGAAATTGGCCCCAGCTACGAGAATGTGAGCGTCTCGATGATCTTGGTTCAGGATATGATCGGTCCGCAGAGTACCACCGGCTTCATAGCGCCAGTCATAGAAAAGACCGGCTCCCAAACCCTCGCGATGAGTTTGCGTCAAAAAGCGAGCGGGAATGATCTGATCAGTATCGATGTTTTCGAGAGGCAATGAGATAAATTTTGAAGTGAGAGAGATAAACGCCTCCATGACAAAGTCCTTTCAATAGATGTAGGCGCGCGGATCGGTGAGAGTCCCTTGAATAGCTGTGGCCGCCGCGGTCAATGGACTGGCGAGGAGCGTGCGTGAGCCCTTACCCTGTCGTCCGGCAAAATTGCGATTGCTGGTACTGACAGCGAGCTGCCCGGGTTTCAGTTGATCACCATTCATAGCGATGCAAAGCGAACAGCCCGGTTCGCGCCACTCCGCGCCGGCATCGATAAAAATGCGCGCGAGCCCTTCGCTTTCGGCCTGGCGTTTGACCGCCTCCGATCCGGGGACGATCATGAGGCGCAGGCCCTGTGCCACGCGACGGCCCTGGAGGATCGTCGCAGCTGCCCTGAGATCACTGATCCGAGAGTTGGTGCAACTACCGATGAAGACGACATCGACGCGGACGCCTTCTAGACTTTGACCCGGCTGCCATTGCATGTAAGAGAGAGCCTGGGCGAGATGATCGTGAGAGCCTGGCTCAGGAATCCGGCCCTGCATGGCGATGGACTGGTCGGGCGAGGTCCCGTAGCTGATCATCGGCTCGAGTGAGTGGGCATCGATAAAAATTTCGGCGTCAAACTCCGCATCGGGGTCGCTGGCGAACTGATGCCATGAGGCGAGAGCAGACGTCCACTCAGCTGAGGCAGGAGCATAGGGCCGCCCTTTCAGATAAGCGTAAGTGGTCTCATCAGGGGCTATCAATCCAGCCCGCGCCCCTGCTTCGATACTCATATTGCAGATCGTCATCCGTTCTTCCATCGACAGAGCCTTAATGGTCGGGCCCCTGTATTCGAAGACGTAGCCCGCACCTCCTCCCGATCCTAGCTTGCGGATGATGTCTAAAATCAGATCTTTAGCCGTGACGCCTGCCTGCAGCGAGCCCGTGACGTTGATCGCAAGAGATTTTGGTTTTCTCTGGAGAAGGCATTGGCTAGCGAGGACGTAGCCGACTTCGCTGGTACCGATCCCAAAAGCGAGGGCCCCAAAAGCCCCATGCGTGCTGGTGTGAGAATCGCCGCACACTACCGTCTGACCGGGAAGAATCAAGCCCAGCTCGGGAGCGATCACATGGATGATGCCTTGCTCAGCGGAGTTGAGATCAAAGAGCTGAATACCAAAGTCTCGGCAGTTGCTGCGGAGAGTTTCGACCTGAGCGCGTGCCTGCTCGTCGACATAAGCCATCCGCTCCCTATCGGTCGGTATGGAATGATCGAGGGTGGCAAAGGTTCTTTCTGGACGCCGGACCGGCAGAGATCGTTGTCGTAGCACGGTGAAGGCCTGGGGTGAGGTCACTTCGTGCACGAGATGCCGATCGATATAGAGAATCGCCGGCTGTTCATCCGACTCAACTGTCACGAGGTGCGCTTGCCAGATCTTATCAAAGAGAGTCTTTCCAGGCATAACATCTGTCCCATCACGTTAGACTATTACATGCCGCGTCGCGCAAAAGGTCCATTCGTCATCAAAACATGGGGCGCCGGATGCAAGATATCGCTGATGATAGCCAGGAGCTCATCTTCGGCCGGTTCCTTCTTTTGATCACAGAGGCGTTTGAAGGCGTGGAAAGCTTCTTCGAACTGAGATTCTGTGCAATTGAAATCGTTCACTTCGAGCCAATAGCTGAAGGCATGTCGCCCGGAATGCTTGCCGAGGATCATACTGGTTCCTGCGCGGCCGACGTCTTCGGGACGCATGATTTCGTAAGTCGATGGATGCATCAGCATACCATGCTGATGAATACCGGCTTCATGAGCAAAGGCGTTGGCACCGACCACAGCCTTGTTGCGAGGCACCGTCAGCCCCGTGATGCGGGTAAGCATAGAGCTGGCATAGACGAGCTGCGGCGTGTCGATTCCTGTCTCGACGCCATAAAAATCGTGACGGGTTTTGAGCGCCATCACCAGCTCTTCGAGCGAACAGTTGCCGGCCCGCTCGCCGATGCCATTGATCGTGCATTCGACCTGCCGCGCGCCGGCTTCAATCGCCGCGAGACTGTTGGCGACTGCCAGTCCCAAATCGTTGTGGCAGTGAACGCTGAGTTCGGCCTTGTCTATATTGCTGACCTTGGTTTTGAGGTTTCGAATGATCGCGCCGAATTGCTGAGGGACAGCATAGCCGACCGTATCGGGTATATTGATGATGGTGGCACCAGCCTCGATCGCCTCATAGACGACTTCGGCCAGGAAATCAGGTTCGGTCCGCGCCGCATCCTCGGCCGAAAATTCAACCTCATCAAAGAGGTTCCGCGCTAGAGCCAAACCCTCGCGCACGCAGGCGATCACCTGTCCCTTGTCCATCTTGAGTTTATAGGTGCGATGAATCTCACTAGTCGCGAGAAAGATGTGGGCCCGGCAACGTTTGGCAGCTCTGAGGGCGGTGTGCGTCCTCACGATATCATCGCGTCGACAGCGGGATAGGGCCGCGAGAGTGGGACCGTCTATGGCTTCCGAGATTGCTTTGACGGCTGCAAAATCCCCATCTGAGCTGGCGGGAAAGCCGCATTCGATGACATCGACCTTGAGGAGCGCGAGGACTTCCGCCATCTGCAGCTTTTCATCGATGTTCATGCTCGCTCCCGGCGATTGCTCGCCATCGCGCAGGGTCGTATCAAAAATAATCACTCTATCCACGACTGGAGCTGACATAGGCGGTTCTCCTGATAAGGGCATTTAAATGCATGGGGGAAGCTTCGGATGCGTGATGCTGAACCTCAGACGGCAAACTTTTGACGGTTACGTCGATGACATCGAATAGTTTTTTCACCTGTAGCGAGAGCTGCGCGAGAGGACGCTCGCTTTGGCCTTCGATAGAAATGCTGAGAAGCCTTTCATTCTGATGATAGTCGGCTCGCAGGCTTTGCGATACGTAGCCACGGCTCCTGCAAACCCTGAGTATCCTTTCCAAGATCCCCTCTTCATTATGAGCGAGAATATCAGCCTGAAACCGCATAGATGTCGAGCTCCTTAAAAGTTGGGCAAAGCGCCGCCCAAACCCTTGCATCAGGCAAGAGTGCAAAATAAAGCTGACGTGCAGGACGTGGACTTAAATCAAAAAACCCCCAACACTTTTCAAGGTGTTGGGGGTTCCGTCTTCAGCTTGCGAGCTCTAAGCCGGATCCCCCTTGCTAAGAAGGAGACCGAAGCTGAGACGCACGAGCAAAAGCGAGACAACAGGGGTCAGAAGCTGCACCTGGACCACACCAGCGAAGGCCGTCGTTTGGCTGTTATTATGTAGGTGATGCAGATTCATTTTAAACTCGCCCGAAAATAACTTTGTCTTGCCTCTACTTTCCTCCGACTTGCGAGCAAAGTCAACCCGCTCGCTTTTAAACTTATACGAGGGATACCAATCGGTATGATTCAAGGTGATCATAAGCTTCTGTTAAAAGGACTGTCGCGCAATCGCATCGATGATAGAGATATCGAGAGCGGGGTTGGCAGCATGGGCTTGGCCCGCATACCAACCAAAATCAGGATGATCCTTGAGAGAGCCATTGATCCATTCTCCGCCGATGATCAAACCATTTTGACCTTCGAGCACATATTCATAGGTTTTCTCCTTACCTGTTGCCAGTTTGATCGTCGTCGTTGCTTTGAGAAACTGGGTCGCGCTGGGGTTGAGCTGATAGTTTCCGCTCTGACGGGTATAGGCCACGGCTTGATTCAAGCTGATCTCTTCGGTGCGCGTCTGATAGCTGACCACGGGATAATTCCAAACCGCTTCGCTCGCCTCGATGTCGAGAATAAAAGGTGAACGTTGGAGTCCCACCACATTCTCGAGGAGCAGATGAAAAGATGCGGGATTGAAATCGCGACACGAGCCATCGATCGGTCGACCCGTTCCGTCGTACGCTGTCGGCCCTTGGCAACGCTTGCCGACCAAATTGATGCCTTGGGTCCCTTGCCACTTTTCAACCAGCAAGGCTTCGATATCTTGCGGAGTGAAGGTGACGCCACGATAGGTGACGCTGCGGAGAGGCTTTTGCTCATTGATACCTGCGGCGGCCAAACCATTGCAATGTCCCGCCCAGGAAACGCCTTGGGTGGCATCAGCACTTTGCTGTTCCCAGCGAGCCGCGGTTCCCCCGGTCTGTTGAGCGCTATCGTATTTTCGCATCGCCGCGATCGTGCCACCCTGAGAAAGGGGCCACCAGTTACCCGACCATACGATGCTGGCACTCTCACCGAAGCCAGGCAGGCTATCGGGATCGTAGTTCCAGTTCACGGCCTTATCCAAACGCTCGGGGCGATTGCTCTCATTGATCATTTCCTGGAGCTGAGATCCTTCGCTCTCCTTGACTCCTCGCTCTGGGCCACAGGCCGTAAAGGAAAAAGTCGCAGCGATGAGCATCAAGAGGTGACGCGATGACTTGACTAGCATGGTGATTTTTCCTCGTTAAAATTCTATCGCTAACTTTTGGGTCTAATTTTTCTGCGTGACCCAGTTACATTCTGATCGCTTGAGGGGATCGCAGGAGAAATACCAGTTTTCAGATTTTTTCTGGGTACCAGGCGCACAGAGTCCTACGACGCGCGGCCGGGAAAGATCGAGCGTGCGGCCGGCTCCCGCCTCGGCCTTGTTGAAGCTCCAGCGAACGGTCTGGTTTGCATCGGCAGAAAGCACAGTGATCGGGCTGGGGTTGATGAGAAAACTCACTTCAGAGTCGCTGCCTACAATCTTTGCTGTCGCTAAGAACTGGCAGGTCAGACGACCCTCGGTCTGCTGATGGAAGGTCGCTTCGGCCGTCCATTCCTGCTCACTTTCCGTCACTGTCCAAGAGCTGCGATCGAACGCGACGGCGAGATGATCATTCAGACAGGCATTCGGTTGATCTAGGGCCGCTTTACAGCTTTGTTCGCAGTCGTCATTTTGAGGCGAACACGAGAGGTCCTTCGGCGTTGGCACGGACGCTTCCGTTTCGTTTGGCAGGAGTTTGACGCAGGCCAAACCGATTTTCAGATCATCGATGGAAAGCTCTGGTTCGGCCGCCGGTAAAGAAAGGCTCATGCTGCGATCAGCTCGAAACAAGAGGCGGTCGGCTTCCAGGATCAGAGTTCCTTTGCGCTGAACGACGAGAGAACAGAGCTTAGGGAACAAATCCAGGTTTTTTAATCGAAGAGCCGGGCCCGATGCTTGGATTTCAATCGAAGTGGGTAGCATTTTCCAGCTGCCCGGATTGTGCCCATCACCTTCGTAAGCGAAGGCGCGCGAAGCAGCGAAGAGACCGAAGAGTAAAGCTCGTTTTGACATCGGTTTATCCTTTCTTTCGAGAGGGAGAGGTGAGGCTACGCACCTTTTGGGCAAACGATCCTGGAAATACGCGGGGCCCAGCCTCCCAAGTTGTACATTCACTCTGCAGACTAGAAAACCCATCGATCTTTTCCGTCGCGCCGAGACGGTCGGCGAATGAAAAGCAGACCTTGGTTTTCTGATCATAATCAAAACGTCTTACCACATTTCCTCGCAGACTGCGTGGCTCGAGAACGAATATATGTTGGTCGATGGCTCGGGCCTCGAGGCTGATGCGACAGGCTATGGGCTCTTGCCCGTTGAGTGGATTTGCCTGATTGACCTTTTTCAGATTCTTCTCGTGTTTGGTGACGATGCAGACTTCATGGTCCTGAATGGTGGCCTCAGGACGGTAGACATTGAAGCGAAGCATGGCGGTGGCTTCGCCGGCCCAGAGGTGTAAGAGGACGAGGATGAAGATGGGACGCAGGGACATTCGCTCACCACTCATTGGTAAATGCCTCATCTGGAATTTGTTCGATTAAGGTGCGGGCTTCACTCGAACCTTGACCCCAACCTTGGCTGCCCTGCAAGGTCTCGTTTTGTTCGGGTGAGAGATGAACCAGGCCTTCTTCATAAGCGATCGCGTTGGCGTCTGACTCTTGACCTCCGGTCGGGGCCGCAGGGCTATCGGTCTTCAGGAGAGTTTTCTGTTCGCTGGGCTCGCGCGTCGATGGACTGAGTTCTGTTGTCGGGTCCACGCGCACTAAAGGCTTTGCTTTGGTAAAGGGAACGGCCGCGTCGGACTTCTGATCCATCAGGCTTGGGGCCGAGGGATCGCGGGCTGTTCGCAGAAAAGTCGTGACGGCGTAAAGTCCCGTGAGAGCAAGAAGGAGGCTCAGCGTGGGTCCAAAAAGGTGTGTGCTCCATTGGCCCCGAGCCGGTTTCCAAGGCTTTTGCATCAGTATCTCCTCCTCGTCTCAGCGGTGTGGGTGAAGAAAAGAGGCCGCAGAGGCCAGCCTCTCTCGGTGATTTCAGCTTTCAGGCCAATCTTGGCTGGGACTCTCGCACTGATCAGGGTTGGGACCTGACTTGCAACTCCAATCGCAGTCTTGATATTCGGGATCGCACTTGTCATGGGGAGGGGGCACTTGGCCGGGATCTTCGCCTGGATCGAGGCTGAGACACGAATATTCATAGTGCTGACTGCCTTTCAACCAGCTGTAACCCGGTCCGGCCTCAGAAGTGCTGAAGAAGAAGCGATCAGAAAAAGCGCGATAGGCACGCACCAGACGCTTGTCGACAAAGTTCGTCACGGTCACTAGATCGGGGCCGCGCGCGCCTTGGACGGAACCGAAGACATCGCAGATCAAATCTTTGGTGCCATAGCGGTTAGAAAAGCTGCCCTCGATGATGATGTCGCCAGAATCTGTTTGGGTCTTTTTGCTGTGGCTGGTATCGGCCGGAATTTTTGGATCTTCCGGTGGGCGACTCCCGTTGCCTTTCCA